>CAZBBZ010000187.1:0-5972 GCA_964489925.1 uncultured Rhodobacterales bacterium | reverse complement strand
CGCAAGGGACGCAACGCCTTCTTGGATGCGCGCACCACCTGAGTCGTTGAGCCCGATCACCGGCGCGCCAACGCGCATGGCCATATCCATGATCTTGCAAATCTTTTGCGCGTGGGTTTCAGATAGCGAGCCGCCCAGCACGGTGAAGTCTTGGGAATACACATAGACCTGACGCCCGTTGATGGTGCCCCAGCCCGTGACAACACCGTCGCCGGGGTGTTTCTGGGTTTCCATGCCAAAGTCGGTACAGCGGTGGGCGACAAACATATCGAACTCTTCGAAACTATCCGCGTCCAGCAACAGATCGATGCGTTCGCGGGCGGTCAGCTTGCCTTTGGCATGTTGTGCGTCGATCCGACGTTGACCGCCACCCATGCGCGCTTCTGCACGGCGGGTTTCAAGTTCTGTGAGAATGTTTTGCATTATTGCCTCCCGACTTTTTTGTTTGATTGTATGTTTAAGCAGAGCGCGCGCGGTTTCATAGCCTAAAGCGGTTTCGCGGCGTGCTTGGATGGTCTATTCGCGTCCCTATGTCGCAATCCAAGCAACCTCCATTTGACCCCAAGCCTCGGCTTTTTGACCGCAAGAGCGCGCCGCATATCGTAACGTTGGTGCTGATTGCGGGGACGGCTTCATCCACGCAAAACATCTTTTTGCCCTCACTTCCGGCGATGGCCACGTTTTTTGAGGCGGATTATGCCGTCATGCAGCTGGCGATTTCGGCTTATCTGGCGCTGACCGGGGCGTTGCAGCTTATCATTGGCCCCTTGGCGGATCGCTATGGGCGGAGGCCCGTGTTAATCGGCTGTTTCATCATCTATTTGCTGGCGTCATTGGGATGTATCCTTGCCCCGAACGAGACTGTATTTTTAGGGTTTCGCATGGCTCAAGCGGTGATTGTCGCAGGCACGGTGCTGTCGCGCGCGATTGTGCGGGACATTGTGCCAGGCGATCAGGCGGCGTCGATGCTCGGCTATGTGACCATGGGCATGGCGTTGATGCCGATGGTGGCCCCAATGATTGGGGGCTTGTTAGAGACCTATTTTGATTGGCGCATGAGTTTTGTGCTGTTGCTCGTTCTGGCAAGCGCGGTTTTGGCGTTGTTCTATTTTGATCTGCCAGAAACCAATCCCAACAAAGACGCGAGTTTTGCCGATCAGTTTCGCCAATACCCCGCTCTTGTGCGCTCGCGGCGGTTTTGGGGATATGCGGCAACATCGGCCTTTGCTGCGGGATGCTTTTTCACGTTGCTGGGGGGCGCGCCTTATGTGGCGACGAACGTGCTGGGGATGATGCCGGCGGCCATGGGGTTTTCTTTTGGCACGATTTCCTTTGGCTTTATGACCGGGAATTTTCTGTCCGGGCGCTTTGCTACACAGGTTGGGGCGACCCGGATGATTTTTCTAGGCTCGCTGATAACGCTGTTCGGGATTGCGTTGGCGCTTGTGCTGTTTTTGGTGGGCTTGGGATCGGCAATGTCTCTGTTTGCTCCGATGATATTGGTCGGCCTTGGCAATGGTTTGGTCTTGCCGTCCGCCCAAGTGGGGATGCTCTCGATCAATCCCAAACTCGCAGGCAGTGCCGCCGGTTTGGGCGGTGCCTTGATGATCGGAGGCGGCGCGGTCTTGTCGGCGGTCACGGGCGCATTGTTGGCCCCCGGTTTGGGGGCCTATCCGCTGATTTTGATGATGTTGTTCTCGGCGCTTATGTCAGTTTGGGCGGCCTATTTGACGCGGCGCGTTGAAGCCGAGATAGCCGCAAAAGCGGCCAGCTAATTCATTAAATCACCAAATCCCCAATCATCGCATCGCCGGGCAACAGGCCGCGCAGGATCATCCAATCCCCCATGTAATCCACGGTCAGATGGCCCGTGTTGGAAACGGTCAATGTTGCCAGAGCGACGTCAGGCACATCAACAAAATCGACACCCAATTCGAAATCTCGCGCTACATCGCGCCCGGTGCGGTCATCCAGCACAAAGACATCCGCGCCGCCATTTCCCTTTAGCTTATCCGAGCCGATGCCGCCTTCCAGACGGTCATTCCCCGCGCCGCCCACAAGAACATCCTTGCCGCCATTTCCAAGCAAATAGTCGTCGCCGTCCTCGCCACGAATTTCATCGCGCCCGCCGCGGCCTTCGATGGTGTTGGCCACGCGGTTGCCGCGCATAACATCGTCGCCCCGCCCTGCAATCAGGTTTTCGATATAGCCCTCGTCCGCATCATCGGGCGATAGGGCGAAATACACATTGCCATCTGCCCAAATGCCGCCTGCAAGCTGGGCCTTTTGGATAGATGAAAAGCTCAGAAAATTGCCCGGTTTCAGATCGCCGATGATGGCGTTTTGGAGGTTTGATAGATCGATCGTGTCGTCGCCCCCCCCATCCCAAAGGGTGGAAAAGATGCGATTGCTGCCCGCCGCACCTTGGCCCGCGCCATCTATGCTCATCTCGCCTGTGGTGCTGGACCAAGTATAGGTGTTGTCAGTATCGTTGTGGGACCAGTTGACCCCATAGATCGCCTGCAACGCGGCGATGTCATAGGCCATATAAGTCTGCGCATAGCCGTAATATTCGTTCGTGTAAAAGCCACCCGACGACCCTTCGTGGGATTTATAGGTCATAAGCGAATAGGCCATCTGGTCATAATTGGACGACAAGGCGCCATAGCCGGAACTGGAATGCCCGTGCTTCAGGCCCAAAGCATGGCCGATTTCATGGCTGATCGTGTGAAACGCATAAGTGCCAATGTAAGGCGCGTTGTAATAGCCGCTGGTATTGTTGAGCCACGCATCCCCGCCTTCGTTGGAGCCCGGATAATAAGCCCAAGCGGTGCTAGGCGCATTTGAGCGCGCCATACGGATGTCTGCACTGCCTTGGGCCCCGGTGATTTCGGTCAGGGTTAGGTTGGTGTAACTGGCAATCATATCAAAGGCCAAGCGAGCAGCGTCTTGTTGATCGGAAAGCAGTTGTGAAAAATTATTCGTCAACTCGGATGAGCCATAAGAGCTTGGTGAGCCGGTATAATCTGATGTGGCATCCGGGAAGGAATAGGTGAGCGCGGTTGAGTTCCACATGGTCCCGGCCACCAGTGCCAACATATTGTTTTGGTGATTGCCTTCAAAGCTTGCTTGAAAACTTGGGATGCCTTGGCTGCTGGCCCCTTGCGGATCGGCCAAACTAGCTTCGGTTTCAGGCTGATTAAGGCCGATCGATTTATCGTCCCATTTGTCGTTGACGCAAGCATCATCAGACATTCCGCACGCAAGGCACAGTTCACACATTTCAAAACACCAACACTAGTTACACAATTTACACTCGTTAATTAGGCGCTCCATGCTTGCCATTGTGTTAACGCCTCTGTGCATAATGCTTGGCAATTTCTTAAAGTTAAGGCGTTCTTAGCAAACGTTAAGCGTGAACCTGCTCTTGCAATCAAGCACGCCTGTGATACCTCCCTGAACCGCACCCCAGCCGTTAGCAGAGCTTTGGCCCATGACCGATTTGAACGACCTAAAAACCCGCTATCTTAGCGAAATCGCCGCGACCTCTGATGAGGATGCGCTTGAAAGCCTGCGCGTCAGCGCGATTGGCAAAAAGGGCGAGGTGTCACTTAAGCTGCGCGAATTGGGCAAAATGGACCCCGAAGAACGCAAAACCGCGGGACCAGCGCTGAACGCTTTGCGCGATGAAATTGCAAGCGCCTTGGCCGCGCGTAAAGCATCGCTTGCGGATGCGATCCTTGAAGAACGGTTGAAAACCGAATGGTTGGATGTGTCCCTTTCGGGTCGTCCGCGCCGGGTTGGGACGATCCATCCGGTCAGCCAAGTCACCGAAGAAGTGGTCGCGATTTTTGCTGATTTGGGCTTTTCGGTTGCCGAAGGGCCGCAGATCGAAAGCGATTGGTACAACTTTGATGCGCTGAACATTCCACCCGAACATCCAGCGCGCCAAGAGCATGACACGTTTTATATGCACCGCGCCGAAGGCGATAACCGCCCGCCACATGTGTTGCGCACCCATACCTCGCCCGTGCAAATCCGCCACTTAGAGGCGCATGGCGCGCCGTGTCGCATTATCGCGCCGGGTCGGGTTTATCGCGCGGATTACGATCAAACGCATACGCCGATGTTCCACCAATACGAGGGGCTTTGCATCGACAAAGATATCTCGATGGCGCATCTGAAATGGACGCTCGAAGAATTCTGCCGCTCTTTCTTTGAACTTGACGATGTAGAACTGCGCTTTCGCGCATCGCATTTCCCGTTCACGGAACCCTCTGCCGAAGTTGATATCCGCTGTTCTTGGGCCGGTGGTCAGCTGAAAATCGGTGAAGGCGATGATTGGATGGAAATTCTGGGCTCCGGCATGGTGCATCCCAATGTGCTGAAATCAGCGAATGTGGACCCGAACGAATGGCAGGGCTTTGCCTTTGGTATGGGCATCGACCGGATCGCGATGCTGAAATACGGCATCCCAGATTTGCGAGCGTTCTTTGATAGCGATCTGCGGTGGCTAAAGCATTATGGCTTTGCGGCCCTAGACATGCCAACGCTTCACGGCGGGCTTAGCAGCTAGGGCGCTTGATAGCCCATTAAAACGACTGCGCCTACGGGCGCGGCCATCATCAAGAATTAATAAGAATTTCGGGAAATTAGATCAGTTACAGCGCGACAGATCTGTAACGCCATCGTCGTTGGTTTCCGCACAACCTGCTTTATCGACAACTTCTAGCATGTCACGAATGCCGTCAAAGGCTCCAGCGCGGATCGCTTGAAGACCAGACAGACTCATTGCAATTACGGCTGCTGCAAGCATTACGTAATCTGTTGTGACTGCACCGCTGCAATCGGACCGAAAACGGTTTTGTCTCTTCCACACAGAAACAATCCCCAAGTTGTTCCACACATATTGATGAACACAGTGTTAACATAAGAGCGCCATTTTTCAAAGTTTTTTCGAAAACTACAGATTTCCATCACCCCGCAACCGCTAGAAATCATTGTTTTTTTCCGGTTTCATACCGAAAACCGCAACATCTTGTGGTCATGAAATTCTTACCGCTTCCCCGCCAAGGCCAAGTTTTGTGGGTTTTGATGCCCGCGCGATGCCGTATTTGGGCAGAATTTGGGCCGATTGCACATACGCAACACCGTGCCAGCACTTTACGCCACACGCGCCATTGACTAAAGACCGCGCGAACAAAACCGGCAAGGCATGCACCCATGAAATTCACGCTAAATTGGCTGAAAGAGCATCTTGAAACCGATGCGACCCTTGATGCGATTCTCGAGTCTTTGACTGACCTTGGGCTAGAGGTCGAAGAGGTCGTTGATCCGGGCAAGACCTTGGGCGCGTTTCGCACCTGTCGCGTGATCGAGGCGGGCCAGCATCCTGATGCGGACCGCTTGCGGTTGTGCCGGGTGGAAACTTGGCCGAATGGCCCGGATGAAGCGTCGGAAGAAGTACAAGTGGTGTGCGGCGCGCCAAATGCCAAAACCGGGCTGATTGGGGTGTTTGCCCCGGTTGGCACGCATATTCCCGGCACTGGCGTTGATTTGAAGCCCGGCGTTATTCGCGGCGTTGAATCTAACGGGATGCTTTGCTCGGAACGCGAGCTGGAAATTTCCGAAGATCACGACGGTATTATTGAGTTGCCCGCCGATACGCCGTTGGGCGTACGTTATATCGATTTCGCTGATCTAAATGATCCGACCATCGACATCGCGATCACGCCAAACCGCCCTGATGCGCTCGGCATCGAAGGGATTGCGCGCGATCTAGCTGCGCGCGGTTTGGGCAAACAAATCTCGCCTGAAATCGCGCCGATCAAGGGCAGCTTTGCCAGCCCGCTTTCGGTCAAAATCGAGCCAGAGCTAAAAGACAAAGCCTGTCCGGTGTTCATGGGGCGCTATATTCGCGGCGTCAAAAACGGACCGTCGCCCGCGCGGTTGCAACAGCGGTTGCGCGCGAT
>CAZBBZ010000186.1:0-5975 GCA_964489925.1 uncultured Rhodobacterales bacterium | reverse complement strand
GATCAGGGCCATGAAACCATGGATGGGGCGTCCGGGGATGATTGGATCGCTTGTGCGCAATCTATGCGTGCCTATTTGCGCTTTTCCTATCTTGGAGGCGTGATCGCGCAGCAAATTCGAAATCTTGGCTACACTGCGCGGGTACATTCCGTGATGGACGGCGAGGTGCTGCAACCTCCGCTGTTGTTGATGAGCGGTTTGGGCGAGGTCAGTCGCATTGGCGAGGTGATCCTCAACCCGTTTTTAGGCCCACGCCTAAAGTCCGGTACGATCACCACCAACATGCCGCTGACCCATGACAAGCCGATTGATTTCGGCCTGCAGAATTTCTGCGAGAACTGCAATAAATGCGCGCGCGAATGTCCATCTGGCGCGATCACCGCTGGGCCGAAAGCGATGTTCAACGGTTATGAGATTTGGAAAAGCGACAGCCAGCGATGCACGACCTATCGCATCACGGTGCCGGGTGGGGCCATGTGCGGGCGCTGTATGAAAACCTGTCCGTGGAACCTTGAGGGTCTGTTTGCCGAAAAGCCGTTTCGCTGGGCGGCGATGAATTTTCCGCGTGCGGCCAAGCATTTGGCGGCTCTTGATGATCGGCTTGGCAACGGTGAAGTGAATGACGCCAAGCGCTGGTGGTGGGATTTGGAAATGGTTGATGACGGGGGGTATCATGTCTCGAAATCGGAGGTGAACCGGCGCGGCCTGTCCAAAGATCTTGATCTAAAGTTCGAGGATCAAACCCTTGCGGTTTATCCCGCACCGCTTGCGCCGCCGCCTTATCCGTTTCCTTATCCGATGGATCGCGAGGCAGGAATCGCAGCTTACGAGGCAATGATTAGCGCGGATGATTATCGTGCGAAGCTCGCGGATGGGTCGATTGACGAGGTTGTCCATTGCTATACCAACGATCAGATCAGCGGTGACATTCCGGTCATCAAATGCGTGATCAGTAAGGTCGAGGCGATGAGCGATGCCGTGACCAAATATGAGTTTACGCCGGTTGATGGGGCCGATTTGCCTGAATGGAATGCAGGCGCGCATATCGATGTGGTGGTCGCGCCAGAGTTCTTGCGCCAGTATTCCATGAGTGGTGATCCCCGTGATCGAACGCGTTATCAAATCGGTGTGCTGCGCGAGGACGACGGGCGGGGGGGCTCAAAGCTGATGCACCGTATTTTTGAAGAGGGACGGGTGGTGTTCATTGGTCGTCCCCTGAACCATTTCCCCCTCGCGCGTGACGCCAAGCGGCATATTCTGATGGGCGGGGGTATTGGCATCACGCCGATGATCGCTATGGCCCATGAATTGCATGCGCAAGGGGCCGCGTTTGAAATGCATTATTGTGCCTCGACCCGTGCGGGTGCGGGATATTTGGACGATTTGGCGAAATTCCCTTGGGCGGACCACGTGCATTATCATTTTTCGTGCGAAGGCACGCGGGCGGATTTGCCGAGCATCCTGCGCTATCGGGACGGGGACCATGTCTACACTTGCGGCCCGGATCGGTTCATGGATGGGGTCATGGCTGCGACCGCGGCAGGCGGTTTTCCAGAAGATGCGCGGCATTTGGAATATTTCTCGACCCCCGACTTGCCAGAATACGAAAATCACGACTTTACGCTGCGCCTGAACGGACAAGACGTTGCTGTGGGCGCGGATCAATCAGCCTCGGATGCGTTGATTGCCGCTGGTGTTCATGTGGATGTGAAATGCTCGGACGGGCTATGTGGGGTGTGCAAATGTGCGGTGGTTGCAGGGGATGTGGAACACCGGGATTTTGTGCTGTCCAATAAGGACCGTGAAGGCGCGATGATCCTGTGCCAGTCCCGCGCGGCAAAACCGGGTGGGGTTATAGAGATTGAGTTGTAGGATACTGAATCAGGCGCTGCTTTTAGACAAAGCGTTTATTGCGTCGTTCACCGTTGCGACCACGGAAAACAACCCCTTGATGGACGGATCGGCAAAGCCGTTTTCAACAATGTGATCCAATAGAGCGATGAGCGGGTCCCAATAGCCTTTTAGGTTCACAATTATTATGGGTTTCGTGTGACGCCCCAGTTGCGCCCATGTCAGAACCTCAAAAAACTCATCCATCGACCCCGCCCCGCCAGGCAACACTAGGATCGCGTCGGAGTTCATATACATGACCTTTTTACGCTCGTGCATATCCTCGGTCACAATATAGCGCGTCAGGTCGGTTTTAGCGACTTCTGCCGCGACCAAATGAGCGGGGATCACACCAAAGGTTTGACCGCCTGCGTCTTGGGTTGCCCGCGCGACCGCGCCCATAATGCCGACATCGCCAGCGCCATAAACAAGCCGCATTTCGTGGCGGGCCAATTCAACACCAAGGGTGGTCGCTGCGCGTTCAAAATCCGGGTCTTTGCCGGGGCGGGCGCCGCAAAACACGCAAACAGAATAAGTCATGAACATGCGCCTTTGATCGGAGAAGCGAAGAATCGACTGGTTCTTCTATGCTTTCACGGTGCATACTGCCTTTGGTCCTAATTGTGCAGCTCAAAGTCAGCCTAAACCGGGCAAAAGGGGAAGTTTGTGTTTCAGTTCTTTTTGTCGCGCGGTGTGACGGGTATCGCTTGGATTGGTGGGGCCATCGGCGCGGCAATTATCGTATATGCGCTGCTGAATTCGCAACCCAAAACTGCCGCGGTTGATACCCCTCCTGATGCGCAAACTGTTTCTGCATCCACGGCAGAGGACGACAGCAAACTGCCGGATCAGTCACAAGTGGAACCCGCGCGCGAAAACGCCGTTGTCAAAGAAGCGACGGTCGCGGTGGAGCCGCGTTCAAAGGATGTTGTGGTCGCTCTAGAGGAAATCGAGCCCGCGGCTCCTGCAGTTGTTGAACCTGTGGTCAACGATCCTGTGATTGAGCCGCTGACTGCTGAGGATTCCTCTGCTGCCGATGCGCCGAACAATGTTGTTAACTCGACGGACGAAGAGGTTCTGCAAGACGACCCGGCATCAACAATAAAGACAAACGTTAAAACCGATATTGACGTCGAAACTGACGTAAATACTGCCGCCAATGTCAAAGCGGAAGTGGCGACGGGTGATGTTCCACAAAAGACTGTGATTGTAAACGAAGGTGACGTGCCTCTACTCACAGGTGATGAACTGCCGACTGCTGAAGATGTAGTGCCACAAGAAGACATGGTCGTTGCAGGTGTGCCAACAGACAGCGACGAGGCATCACCGGCCGAGGCCGCGTCGCGTGCGGTACCCGAAGTGACGCCAGAACCATCAGATCAACAACCAACGGATCAAGAGGCGGTTGCGCCGTCCCCACAATCGGAGTCGCAACAATCTGATCTGCAAAAAGCGGACGCGATTGCACCGACATTTGATTTGGTTCGCATCAGTGACAAAGGCTCGGCTGTTTTTGCGGGGCGTGCAGAACCAAACGCCGACGTTGATGTTATGGCAAATGGTGTTTTGCTAGGAACCACAACGGCCACGGCTAATGGGGAGTTCGTGGCCATGTTGGAAACGCCTGAAACGGCGTCGCCGCAAACGATTGAACTTGTCGCCCGTGCAATCGACGGGCGCGTTGCTCGTTCGGCTGAACCTGTGATCGTGCTGGGGCGTTTGTCCGAACCGGATCGCCCGAAAGATGTTAGCATTGAAACGGCGGCAGACGTGGCCATGCCCGTTGTGGTGCGCACTGATGGGGACGAGGTAGAACTGGTCCAAGCGCCCCGGTCGTTGGCGACCGATCAAGTGGTGCTTGATACGATCACTTATGACGCAGAAAGCGCGGTGGTTCTGGTGGGCCGGGGCCAGCCGGGGCTTGATGTCATGGTTTATGCCAATGACCGTTTGCAAGGCCAAGCGAATGTCGCAGGCGATGGGCGTTGGCGGCTTTTGATCAGCGCGCTGCCTGCGGGAAATTACACCCTGCGCGCAGATCAAATTGGTAGAAATGATGCGGTCCTAAGCCGCTTTGAAACGCCGTTTCAGCGGCAATTTCCAGCTGCCGAAACGCTTGCCCGGCTGCAGAGCGACGAAAACGAAATTGTCGTTCAACCGGGCAATAATTTGTGGACCATCGCGCGCAATCGTTATGGGGATGGCGTTAAATACACGGTGATCTTTGATGCCAACAAAGCCCAAATTCGCGACCCCGATCTGATTTATCCCGGGCAAGTGTTTGAGTTGCCAAACCAACAATAAGCACAGGCTTATTTGCTTGCTGGTAATTGGGTGCTTTGCGACCTATCTAGGGGCGAAATAAAACCATTTTCAGGGACAAGCATGGTCGCCAGAACGACATCGCGGCAGCGTAGTGCCGCACAGAGCGATCCCGGAAATGATCCGAGCGATATTTCGGGCAAAGCGCAGCGCAAAAGCGATATGCGCACCATCAAAAAGGTCATTCCCTATATCTGGAGCAAAGACCCCGCGTGGGTGCGCTGGCGGGTAGTGGCGGCCATGTTGATGCTGGTGCTGTCAAAAGTCGTCAGCTCTATCACGCCGTTTTTCTATAAAACCGCCGTGGATGCGCTGGCACCTTCCCAAGACAGCGCGTCCTTCTTTTTGATTTCTGGAGCGGTGGGGCTGACGATTGCCTATGGCATGGCCCGTTTGATGACGAACGGGTTTCAGCAGTTGCGCGATGCGATCTTTGCGCGCGTCGGTCAACGTGCCTTGCGCCAACTCGCGTTGACCACGTTTAAGCACATCCACGAGCTAAGCCTGCGCTATCATATCACCCGCAAAACTGGCGGCCTAAGTCGCATCATGGAGCGTGGCGTCAAAGGCGTTGAATTTCTGTTACGCTTCCTTGTGTTTTCAATGGGCCCGCTGATTTTAGAGCTGGTTTTGATTGCCGGAATTTTGTTCTTTGCTTTGGATGTTTGGTATCTCGTGGTCGTGGTCGTTACCATCATACTCTATGTGATTTTCACTTTTGTCGTGACCGAATGGCGCGTGAAATTGCGTCGCGAGATGAACACCCAAGATACCCAAGCCAATCAAAAAGCGATTGATGCTTTGTTGAATTTTGAAACGGTAAAGTACTTCTCGGCCGAAGAACGCGAAGCCACGCGGTATGACCAATCCATGCGCGCCTATGCGGATGCGGCTTTGAAAACCAGCTATTCGCTGGCTTTCCTAAACTTTGGCCAAGCGGTGATTATTACCGGCGGTTTGGTGGCGGTCATGGTGATGGCGGCGATTGGTGTGCAAAACGGCACCTTGACGGTCGGGGATTTTGTGCTGGTGAATGCGTTTATGATCCAGATCACCATGCCGCTTAATTTCTTGGGCACGGTGTACCGGGAAATTCGCCAGTCTCTGGTGGATATGTCAGAGATGTTCGATCTGTTGGAACAACCCCAAGAGGTTGTGGACAAACCCGGTGCGCTTGATCTGGTGGTCAAAAAGGGCGAGGTGCGCCTTGCCGGGGTTAACTTTGGCTATGACGCGGATCGCCAAATTTTGCGGGATGTAGATATTGATGTGGGCATCGGTGAAACGGTCGCGATTGTTGGGCCGTCCGGGTCGGGCAAGTCCACGATTGGGCGCTTGTTGTTCCGTTTTTATGACGTGGACAGTGGTGCCTTGCTGATTGATGGGCAAGACGTTCGCGATGTGACCCAAGCCAGTTTGCGCCGCGCCATTGGTGTGGTGCCGCAAGACACGGTGCTGTTTAACGACACGATTGGCTATAACATTGCATACGGTGATGAAACGGCTGATCACGCGGCGGTTGTTGAGGTTGCCAAACGTGCGCAAATTCATGATTTTATCACCTCATTGCCCGATGGCTATGATACCACCGTCGGCGAGCGCGGGCTGAAACTTTCAGGGGGCGAAAAGCAGCGCGTTGGCATTGCACGTACCCTGCTTAAAAACCCGCCTATCTTGCTGCTAGATGAAGCGACGTCCGCGCTTGATAGTGATACGGAATCCGAAATCCAAGACGCCTTGCGCGCCATGGGCGAGGGGCGCAC
>CAZBBZ010000185.1:1803-5978 GCA_964489925.1 uncultured Rhodobacterales bacterium | reverse complement strand
CTTGGTGGTTTCCCAGCCAAAGCGCACGACTTCAACAGGCAGCGGAAACTCTCCCAAAGTGGCCACTTGCTTGCTGTCATCGGTAATCACGACCATGCGATCAGACGCGGTTGCCACGATTTTTTCTTGCAACAAGGCACCGCCGCCGCCCTTGATTAAGTTCAGCTCTGGGTCAAATTCATCCGCCCCATCAATGGTCAGATCAAGCCAGCCCAATTCATCCAGCGACTTCATCTGAAGCCCCAAACTTTGAGCAAGGTCAAAGGTCACGCTAGAGGTCGCCGCGCAAAGCAATTTCAGCCCCTCATCGCGCACCCGATCCGCCAGCAATTCAACCATGATATTGGCCGTTGATCCGGTGCCAAGCCCAAGGCGCATATCGGTTTGCACCAAAGCAACCGCCGCGGCAGCGCTGGCGCGTTTGGCATCATCCGCAGTTGGCATGTTTTTGGCTCCTTAAATTCATGTGCTTGTGTGTGGTGTCGTCTTTACGGGGTCGGTTTCAAAAGCGCGAGGGCAAAACGCGGGCGGAATTGGACGCTTTTCAGGGGCAAAGGTCGCAATCATAGGGTGGCGCGAATTTTTGAGGGGCTAAAGTCGGGTGTAACAGAAGGACGAAAGCAAGTGTTTCTTAGCGTTTTTGAGATTTTCAAGATCGGCATCGGACCGTCGTCATCCCACACCATGGGGCCGATGGTGGCCGCGCGCCGTTTTTTGCAGACGATTAAGGATGGCACGGCGCGTATTCCGGGCTCTGGTGATCCGACCCGGCTTGAAGTGTCGCTTCACGGCAGTCTGGCGTTCACCGGCAAAGGCCATGCAACAGATCGCGCTGTTATTCTTGGGCTGGCGGGGTTTGAACCTGCGAGCTTTGATGCAGCGCGCGCGGAAATCGCTTTGGGTGAAATCGCGACCAGCAAACGCGTGGCTCCAGACGGGTTTGGAAGCTTTGCATTTGATCCAAAGGTGGATTTGATTTTCGATTATGACCGCACCCTGCCCGAACATGCCAATGGCATGATTTGCACGGCTTACGACGCGGGGGGTGCGGCGGCGTTTCAGCAATCGTATTTTTCGGTTGGTGGCGGCTTTGTGCAAACTGGCGATGAAATGGCGGCTAGTTCCAGTAGCTTGCCTGTGCCGGATGTGCCCTTTCCGTTTCGCCGGGCCAGCGAAATGGTGGCAATGGCGCGCGCAAGTGGTCAGAGCATTGGGCAGATGAAGCGGGCCAATGAATTGACTTATCGGAGCGCCGCCGAGCTGGACGCGGGATTGGCCGCGATTTGGCAGGCGATGAATAGCGCGATTGAGGCGGGTCTGGCCACCGGAGGCATTTTGCCCGGCGGTCTGAACACCCGGCGGCGCGCCAAAAAGATGCATGAGGATTTACTGGCGGAGCGGGGCAATAACCTTGCACCGCCCCATGTTATTAACGACTGGATTTCCATGTATGCTATGGCCGTGAACGAGGAAAACGCAAACGGCGGGCGGATTGTCACCGCTCCGACCAATGGGGCGGCGGGCGTGGTGCCTGCAAGCTTGCGTTACTATTTGGACCATGTGCCCGGTGCGCGCACAGCGATGATCCCGGAGTTTATTCTAACCGCCGCAGCCATTGGCGGCATCGTGAAATGGAATGCCTCGATTTCAGGTGCGGAAGTGGGCTGTCAGGGCGAGGTTGGCTCTGCCAGTGCGATGGCTGCGGGGGCGCTTTGCGCGGTGATGGGGGGCAGCCCCGAACAAGTAGAAAACGCCGCTGAAATTGCGCTGGAACATCACTTGGGCATGACCTGTGATCCCATTAAAGGTTTGGTGCAAGCCCCCTGCATCGAGCGCAATGGTCTGGGCGCGATCAAGGCGGTGAGTGCCGCATCACTTGCCCTGCGCGGGGATGGAGAACATCTTGTGTCGCTTGATATGTGCATTGAAACCATGCGCCAAACCGGGCGCGATATGATGGACAAATACAAAGAAACCTCGCAAGGCGGTTTAGCAGTGAATTTTCCCGAGTGCTGAGCCTATGAGTCAGAACGGTCAGAACGATGCGCCTTTGGTTGGGGCGGCCCTGATGATGGGGTTCGTGATCTTTGGCCCTTTGATCGACATGTTCGCCAAGCTTGCCGCCGCCACCATGCCCGTCGGCCAAATCGCGGTGACACGGCTGTTTGTGCAAGGGATGATCTTGGTCCCCATAACGCTGCTCTTGGGGCGGTGGTACTGGCCGGATTTGCGCGAATGGGGGCTGCATATGTTGCGCGGCGCGTTGATCCTTGCCTCCGCCGGGTTCATCGCGGCGGCGGTACGCTTTATGCCCATAGCCGATGCCATTGCGATCTTTTTTGTGGAACCGATGTTCTTGATGCTGCTGGGCGCGGTTCTGTTGGGCGAAAGCATTGGCCCCCGGCGCATGATTGCTTGCGTCGTCGGGTTTATCGGCGCGATGCTGGTGATCCAGCCGCATTTTGAAAATTTTGGTGTGGTGGCGCTTTACCCTTTGGGCACCAGCGTCTGTTTCGCCTTTTACCTGATCCTAACGCGCACCATGGCTCAACGGATCAACCCACTGACCTTGCAGGCCCATACCTCAATCGGGGCCTTGGCCGTGGGGCTTGTTGTGCTGGGTCTCTTTGCCAATAGCGGGATTTATGAGCTGTCGATCAAACCGCCCGTGGGTCCAGAAATTTGGTGGCTGGTGGGCTGCGGCGTGGCGGCGGCTTTTAGTCATTTGTTTTTGTCTTATGCACTGAAATTTGCGCCAACGACCTTGTTGGGGCCGATGCATTATCTGGAAATCGTAAGTGCCAGCGTGATTGGCTATCTGGTGTTTGGCGATCTGTTTAATGGCATGGCCGCGATTGGGGTGGCGATTATTGTAGTCGCGGGGCTTTATTTGATTTGGCGCGAAAATCAGGTGCGATTGGCCGCGATAGAGTTGGACGCGAAGGCGGGATAGAAATTGCGGTTAGGTTAGGGACGCCACAACCGTTTCAAGATGGCCTTTGGGCAAGATCACCAGCATATTTTGCGCGTCAAATTGCGCCGTGACTTTGCGTTGTGTGGTCTCATTAGAGGTGCCGATCTGACCATTGGGGGCAAAATCTAATCCCCTGATTGGCCATTTCAGCCCGTCTGAGGCAAGCCCTTTGCATGCCCCCATAGGCATCAAAGAAAACCGCGTGCCAATCGGCAAGTTTAGCGCGACCTTAAGAGGTGCCAGAAACACCAAGTCGATTTCCCCCAACAAAATGGTAGGGGTGTCGGGATGCCGTGTAAGCGCGTTCAAACAGGCCAGCGCATGGTCCAAGCGCCCGCCTAAAAAGCCAAGCGCGATCACAAGTTTCGCCTCCAAATGCTGCAAGCATTTCTCAAAATCGGTCGAATCCTGCTCATCAACGCGCAAAATCTCTGTGCCCTGTTCTTGCCACGTTTCATTGGGATCAAGTGAATCGAGGTCGCCAATGATCTGGGACAGCGGCAGGCGATGCGCGCGCGCGTGGCTGGCGCCGCCATCTGCCGCTACAATGCGCGGTGCGAGCGCCAAGGCTTTTGGCAGATCATCAGAATTAAGCGGGCCGCCGCCTAAAAGGGTTACCTTTGGGTCGACGGTTGAGTTAAGATCAAGCATAACACCCAAGTTATTGGGGAATACTTCGGACAAGGTCAATAGAACCATCCGAATTCAACAAGACACGATGTGACGAAGGTGAGGAGTAGGCTTTATGGCGGATCAAGCAAAACGGATGACGGTGTCATTTGGTGCATTTTCTTGCACGCTTGACGGGTTTGATGACCCGTTTCCAGTGATGAAGCGGATTGTTGAATACTTCCAAGAAGTTTCGAAAAACGATCCGAGCTTTGGTCTGCAAGCGGCCTTTGATGCGCCTGCTGCACTTTCCAACATAATGAGCGAGGACGCGGGCGAGGACGTGACAGCCGCCTTTGAAGGCTCGGATTTGGTGATTTCGGCAGCCTCGGGTGCTGCGAGCCTTGCAACGGGCAAAGATGTGGATAGCGCAAGCGGGGCGGATGGCGATGATCTTGTGCCCGCCCAAGCGATTTGGGACGATTATGAGGTTCTGAATGACGGCTCGGATGAGGCCGCGACAGATGACGCGCTGAGCGATGCGGATGTTTCGGATACGGATATTGCGGATGCGGATGTTTCGGATGATGTG
>CAZBBZ010000185.1:0-1793 GCA_964489925.1 uncultured Rhodobacterales bacterium | reverse complement strand
GATCGACAAGAACTTACCGCCTTTTGTGCGGCTTTCCCGCAAACCACCCATGTGGTGCAATGGGGAGATGCGGATGTTTCGGATGATGTGAAGGCCGAGTTTGTTCAGGCGAGCGGTGACCTTAGCGGCGATGACAATGGCGATGAACTAGAGGCAGATGTTAAGGAACATTTTGCGGCAGACGTTGCGCTTAACGGGACCGATTTAGCACCAGAGATGGTGGTGGATGAAACAAACGACATCCCTGCCCCGTCGTCGGCCATGAATGGCCATGCTTTTGTCAGTGACCAAGACGCTGATAGTTTGCCCATTGATAGCGATCCAAGCGATGACATCACAGAGCAAACGACGCGGGCTCGTTTTGACGCGGACGTAGAGCCAAGCGTAAACAAAGATGATGATTTGAATGCCGAACTGGATGCGGTTCTGCGGCCCGAACTGGAAACCGAATTGGCCGCTGATTTAGACGCCGAGTTAGAGGCCGATTTAGAAGCGGGCAAAACAGACACAAACGGCGTGGTTCCCCCCTTGATGCTAAGCGAGGTGATCGGGAATGATGACACTGAAGTTCGCGACACAGAAATTCCCGACACTGAAATTGACAGCACTGAAATAGATGACACTGCACAAACCGAAACGCCTGTTGATGTAGAACTGACGCAAGGGGCAACGCCTGAGCTGACCCCTGACCTTGACCCGCCGGTTGAAACAACAGCGGCGGATGCGATTTCTGCCACGGAAAAAACGCTGGATAAACCCAACGGGTTCGCGGCGCATAATTCGCAAACTGCGACATCTATTCCTGAGGCGACGGATCAGAACCTAAAAGTGTCTGGCGAAGAAAAACTGACCCCAAACAACGATGGCTTTCGTCTTGGGTTCGGCGGGGAACCGGGGCTTGATGCCTCTGACCTAGATCGTATTCAAACCACGGATAATGCCGAAGAACAGGCCTATGACAAGGGTTTGGAAACCGGCGTGTTTTCCGAGGACGGGTTGCGGTTTAGCTTTGATCAAGTGGAAACCAAGGAGCAGGCCGAGACTTTGCACGCGGATGCGCAAAAGACCGTTCCTGCGCCTTTGGTGCTGGATGCGCCGATTTCAAACGCGCCAGTTATGAACGATCCGATTGCACATGAACCTGACATAGCGCCTCCGGCGTTGCAGTTGGTTGACCCGATTGAGCCCAATGTTGCGCGCCCTCACGTGGTGATCCCGGACGGGTCGATGAAATCAATTCGCGAATTTGCCAGCTCTGCGGGGGCGGCAACTTTGCCAGAACTGCTAGAAGCCTCGGCTGCGTTCGTGACGCTGGTGTCGGGACGCGAAACCTTTAGCCGCAACGAGTTGCTGACCATGATGGACGAAGTTCCTGAAGGGTCAGATTACAGCAACGAGGCGCGTATTCGCACGTTTTCCACCATGGTGAATGGTGGGCGGATCGAAAACGAGGGCGGCGGGAAATATGCCTTGTCCAGCGAAGCGCGGGCGTTCTATGAAAAAGCGGTATCTGGTTAACGCTTCGTTAATTTGGTGCCAAATTTCGTCAAATTAGCAGAAATCGCGGGTTTTTTGGTTTATTTCTTAGCATTTTCAGTGCGTTACGGAAGAATCTTAAGAGACACATCCCGTACACAACCTGTACACATCCCGTACAGCAGTTTTTCGAACTTCTTTAACAAACCCTTACCAGAACTATTAACGCCGTGACCGCATTCGCTGTTCCAGCGAAACCGTTTGTACACATCCCGTACAGCACTTTTCGTTAGTTCGCTAACAAACCCTTACCAGAG
>CAZBBZ010000184.1:0-6034 GCA_964489925.1 uncultured Rhodobacterales bacterium | reverse complement strand
GGCGGGCCACGACGGGGCGGCGGTCAATATCCTGTCGATTGTGATCTATGGCGGGTTGCCGTTTCTAGCGCCTTACGTGGCTTCAAAAGCGGCATTGGCGGCAGTGACGAAAAACGCGGCGGCGACATTGTCCAAGCATCGCATCCGGGTGAACGGCATCAATGTGGGCTGGATGGACACGCCGGGCGAAGATGCCACGCAGAAAAAATTTCACGGCCGCGAAGATGGCTGGTTGAAAACCGCCGAGGCCAATATGCCCTTTGGCATGTTGGTAAAGCCCGAACATGTGGCCAAGCAAACTGCGTTTTTTCTGGGGTCAGATAGCGGCGTTGTCACAGGCTCACTGATCGATTTTGACCAGCAAGTGGTGGGCGCTTATCCCGATACCAACGAGGCGTGAGCGGCGGTTAACCCGTTTGGCCTGGAAGCGCTGCGGTATCTTCCATATCAAGCCAAGAATTCCCGGCAGCGGCGATACAGGTTTTGCCATGGGCATCCGTAATTAGGATGGTCCAACTGCCCGTGGTCGATGAGGTCCAAAGCTCGACCATTTTCGTCGCACTTTGTAGCCCGCTTGCTTGGTGGCTTTCGGAATATTTTTGGGCCAAACGATCTACGATTGTATCGCGCTCCGCACAGAATTGTGCGGCAAATGCGGGACCCGCAGTTGCTAAGGCACCCAGCAGGATAATGGCTCTGAACATTGCAGTCGTCCTTTTGTTTTTCAAACGATGCGCGGTCCAGTCTGCTTGGTCTTGGTCGTTAATTCGTGTGATCTGGTCTACATCGAAACACATTGGCCAGTGGGTTTTGCCGCTGGCGACGGCGACTAATTTCGCCTAAACCCCAAGTTTGAATGTGAAATAGGCCGAAATTGGGTGGAATTGTGGTATTTGTGGCCCGGAACCGTGCAAAATGAGCACAAATAGCAGGGCATGGCAGCGGATGTTGTCCGGGCGACGGTTGGATTTGCTTGATCCGGCCCCTTTGGACATCGAAATCGAAGACATCGCGCATGGGCTATCTTTTGTGGCGCGCTGGAACGGACAGACTTCTGGCGAGTTTGCTTATTCCGTGGCCGAACACTCGCTTCTGGTTGAGCGCTTGTTCAGCCTTGCCAACCCAAAAGCGCCGGTGAAGTGGCAACTGGCGGCCTTGCTCCATGATGCGCCGGAATATGTGATTGGCGATATGATTTCCCCGGTGAAGGCCGCTGTTGGGCCGGGCTATGCAGAGCTTGATGCGCGGCTAACAGCAGCGATCCATCTGCGCTTTGGTCTGCCTGCACAACTGCCCAAAACCATTAAGGCCGCGATCAAACGGGCGGACCGGGCCTCTGCTTGGGCTGAGGCCATCCAGATTGCCGGGTTTTCGCAGGCCGAGGCAGGCAAGCATTTCAAGAAACCAAGCCAAGATGTCCCGATTGAAATCACCTTGCGCCCCCCCATGGAAACCAAGGCGGCTTTCATCACCCGCTTTGATGAATTGGCCGCGCTTCTGTAACGGGCAGACGTTCATTTCCCTTTATCTATGAGGGGTCCGGCCCTATATGCTGAGTATTGGCGTTCGCGGACTGCGTTTGAACCCGTTTTGAATAGGATTGAAAATCTCATGGACCTGAACCTGTCGCCTAAACCTGAAGCTGCAGATTTGATTAAGGATGTCTCGGAAGCGACATTCATGGCGGATGTCGTGGATGCCAGCGCCGAGGTTCCTGTTATCGTGGATTTCTGGGCGCCGTGGTGTGGCCCTTGTACGCAGTTGACCCCAGCGCTTGAAGCGGCGGTCAAAGCGCGCGGTGGTAAGCTGCGCTTGGCCAAGGTCAATGTGGATGAAAACCAACAGATTGCCGCACAAATGCGGGTGCAATCGCTTCCGGCGGTTTTTGCTTTTGTGAATGGTCAGCCCGTGGACGGATTCATGGGCGTGCAAACGCCGTCCCAAATTGACGAGTTCATGGATAAAGTCGTTGCCGCAGGTGGCGGAGCAGACAACGGGCTAGACGAAGCGGTTGATGCCGCCTTTGAAATGCTTGCGGAAGGGGCGATTGCGGATGCCGCGCAAACCTTCGTGGCGATTTTGGGCGAAGAACCGGAACACCCCCGCGCGCTTGCGGGTATGGCGCGGGCGTATTTGGCCATGGGCGAAACCGACAAAGCGCTCGCCTTTTTGGACGGCGTGCCAGATACGGTGCGCTCTAACCCTGACATCATGTCGGTGATTGCTGAAATTGAATTGGCAAGTGCGGCAGCGGATACGGGCGAAGTTGCCGAATTGCGTGCCGCTGTCACTACGGATGAAAATAACCATCAAGCGCGGCTTGATCTGGCGCTGGCGCTGGCTGGCAGTGGCGACACGGAAACCGCGATTGACGAGTTGTTAGAACTGTTCCGCCGAGATCGTGAATGGAATGACGCCGCCGCCAAAGAGCAGCTGATTAAGATTTTTGATATGCTTGGGCCGCAAGATCCGATTGGGCAACGAGGTCGTCGTCGGCTGTCGTCGATGGTATTCGCATAACCGATAGGGACGCTGGCTGATGGTCAAAGGTTTCACACTTGCTGACTTGCCCGACACCATTGCGCTGTTCCCCTTGCCGGGGGCGCTGCTTTTGCCACGCGCGCGCTTGCCGCTGAATATTTTCGAGCCGCGTTATTTGGCGATGCTAGATGACACCCTAAAGTCAGAGCATCGCTTGATCGGCATGATCCAACCCCATGAAGGGCCGCGTGACGCGGATCAGAACCGTTTGCATCATATTGGCTGCGCGGGGCGGTTGATTTCGTTTCAAGAAACCGACGATGGGCGTTATTTGATCACCTTGGGCGGCGTGTCGCGGTTCCGCCTGCAGGGTAAGATTGACGGGTTCACACCTTATGTCCGCGGCGCGGTTGCGTGGGAAGATTTTTCCCAAGACCTTAGCGAGCCAACTGCGGATGATGGGTTCGACCGGGCGTCCTTTCTGGACACACTGTCGCGGTATTTTACGGCCGTTCAATTATCGACGGATTGGGAGTCATTGGAAAAAGCGGATCAAGAGCCGCTGATCAATTCTCTGTCCATGCTTTGCCCCTTTGAGCCAGAGGAAAAGCAAGCCTTGCTAGAAGCACCCGATTTGAAAAACCGCCGTGAAACGTTGATGACCTTGATGGAATTCGCGCTGGCGGCCAATTCGCAATCTGATGAAGGATCCGTGCAATGAGTGCCGAGGAAAACACCGCAAAGTTCGACCCGCGCATGTTGGAATTTCTGGTCTGCCCTTTGACGCGCAACGGCTTGGTTTTGGACGCGAGCGCAAATGAGCTGATATCCAAAGCCGCCGGATTAGCCTTTCCCATCCGCGATGGCATCCCAGTGATGCTAGTGGATGAAGCCCGCGAGGTTGATTGATATGGTCGGGAAGATCGAGCATCCTACCGCGCTTGATTTGCAGACGGTTGATCCCCTGCCTGAGGCGACGGCGAAGTATTTCGATATTTGCCAAGACAAGTTGGGAATGATCCCCAATGTGCTAAAGGCTTACGCTTTTGACATTGAAAAGCTGAACGCTTTCACAGCGCTTTATAACGATCTGATGCTTGGGGACAGCGGGCTGTCCAAGTTGGAACGCGAAATGATCGCGGTGGTCGTTTCTGCCGAAAACAAGTGCTTTTACTGCCTAACCGCGCATGGGGCGGCGGTGCGGGCCTTGTCTGGTGATCCAAAGCTTGGTGAGGCTTTGGTTATGAATTACCGCGCGGCGGATATTGATGCGCGTCAGCGGGCCATGTGCGATTTTGCAGTTGAGATGACGCGGGCGAGCGCCGAAGTGGTCGAGGCCGACCGCCAAGCCTTGCGCGATGTTGGTTTTAGCGAGCGCGATATCTGGGATATTGCGTCCGTGGCCGGGTTTTATAACATGTCCAACCGCATGGCCTCGGCCTTGGATATGCGCCCAAATGATGAGTATCACGCGATGGCGCGTTAGTGTCGGCTTTGGGGGGCTTTGTTGCCGTTCGTAGCGACTGCGCGCTCAAACTTGATTGTCCGTGAATTTAGCAGCGCCAGTTTTTGCGGGACGTATCCAAGGCGCAGATTGGCGGCCCCGTTTTAGGGTCATGTCGATGTTTGTAACATTTGTCGCTGGCCCAGCGACACTGACACATTTGAAACTGTAATCAAACTCATGTGTTGGCTTGGCACTCTGGGCACAGGCCCGTCGCTTCCATCACCGTATGTTCAATTTGAAAGCCCTGTGCCGCAGCGGCTTGGGACAAATGACCGGGCAAATCGGTTTCCATCACGGCTCCGCAAGGGCGGCAGACCAGAAACACCGGATTATGCTCTGCGTCGTGATGCACGCAGGCGACAAAAGCATTCAAGGTTTCGATTTTATGCACGAACCCATTGCTGACAAGAAAGTCCAACGCCCGGTAAACGGTGGGTGGTTTTGAACCCAGGCCTTCTTGGTCAAGCACCTTCAAAATATCATAGGCGCCGATGGCTTTGTGTTGGGCCAAAAGGATTTCCAACACCCGCCGCCGCGCCGATGTCATACGCACCCCCCGCGCAGCACAAAGCGCGTCGGCTTTTTCCATGCCGCCGTCAATACAGCTCTTGTGATCATGGGTGTGGAAAATATTGGGTTGCATTCAGTGGCCTTTCGATTTCGCGCGCGTGCTTTTTCGATAAGCCTATCATTGGTCCTGCAGCTTTTGCCTGTCAATGCTGCCTTTGCGACCCCAACGGTGCTGGTGGACTTGCCCATGGTTCAAGGATTGGTGCGCAGTGTGATGGGGAAAGGGGGCGAGGTTGACGCGCTGCTGCCCGATGACGTGGCGCATTGGCGCGACCCGGAAAATAGGGCGCCGCATGCGTACTGGGTGACCCGGTTGGGGGGAAACCGGGCCACCCTTACGCAGTTAGGCCAACGAGCAACGAGGGGATCAGTTTGTTCGTCGGTCAAAACGGGTCACATACGAAGTTCGTGCACCGCTTGGCATTGAACCTGCGCTTTTTAGGTTAAGGCCAAGTTAAGGCGCCGCACTCGGTTTTAGACGCATAAAAGCATAATTTTATCAGTTACTTAGAAAGTCCTAACAAGCCCGGCAGCTCTGCCATGTCCAAAAACACATGCGCGTCATGGGCCTGTAACGCTTGCGGATCACTTTCAACCGCATAGGCAAAACACCGGATTCCCGCCGCTTTCGCCGCGCGCACACCGGTCACACTGTCTTCAATCACCACCGCATCTTTGGGGGCAAACCCCATGGTTTTCGCCGCGTGCAAATACAACCCCGGCCCCGGCTTGGCCTTATCCATGCCAATGTCATGGGGGCTGAAAATATAAGGATGAAAGCGCTCCCAAAGGTTTGTGCGCCCAAGCGTCACTTCCATCTTTGCGGTCGGCCCGTTGGAGCCAATACAATAAGGAATGTCATGGGCGTCCAAGGCATCTAGTACATCAATCACGCCGGGGATCGCCTCGACTTCTTGGCCCAATCGCACGAACATTTGCCCATAAATATAATCGACCCAATCGGGTCGCAAATCAACGCCCCGCGCGCGTAGCCGTTGGTCCACATCGTAAAGCGTGCCGCCCACAAACTCCGCCTGCATTTGCGCCCCGGTCACGGTGAAACCATAGGTCGCCAAGTCCTCTGCCATCACCGCATTTGTGATGCCTTCGCTGTCCACAAGTACGCCGTCACAATCAAAAATCACCAGTTTTGGCCGCTTTGACATCAAATTTACCCCTGCACTCGTCGCTGATTGACGGTTTCTTGGCGCGTTTCGCCCATCGGGACGGCCTGCCGCAACTAAAGTTTCTGTAACAGATTGTAAGGGAGCATCACATGTCCAAGCAGTTTCAGGCGATTGTCATCGGCGGGGGCGTTGTTGGCGCGTCGGTCCTATACCACCTCACCAAAAAAGGCTGGAGCGATGTCGCGCTCTTGGAACGCGATGTTCTGACCTGCGGGTCTAGCTGGCACGCGGCAGGGGGCTTTCACACGCTAAACGGCGATCCGAACGTTGCGAAACTTCAGCAATACAC
>CAZBBZ010000183.1:0-6050 GCA_964489925.1 uncultured Rhodobacterales bacterium | reverse complement strand
GCGGGCGCAAAATTGGCTGCGTCAGGAAAAGAGCTATCGTGCTTTTGGTACTGAACTGGGGCGCGATGCGACTCCGCTGGAAGCGGATTTGCCGCGTTTTATCGACCAATCCAAAGCGTTCCACGGCAAGGACGCGATGAACGACACGGGTGTGCGGTCCAAATGCGTGACACTGCTGATTGATGGGCCAAAAGATGCGGACCCTTGGGGGCGTGAGGCGCTTTATGATGGGGAAACGAAAGTAGGCCGGCTGACGTCGGGCGGCTATTCGGTCCATTTCGGCAAATCAATTGGTATGGGCTATGTCAGCCCTGACTTGGCAATTCCGGGCCAAAAGCTGAAGGTCCGTATGCAAAAGCAACTTTGGGACGCTGAAATCGTTGAAGACAGCCCCTATGATCCCAAGAACGAGACCATTCGCATTGATGGATAAGTTTGAAAGTAAAATCGAGCCCGGCCACCGAAGCCGAGCTCGATCTGAAAGCTTAGGTGCGTGCCAAAGACAATCGCAAAGGCGCTTGTCTACTGGACTGATCAACCCCTAATTCACCCCCGGCCCGTGAAAAACGAACCGCAGCAAACACAAAAACTGCCGTACAAAACACGCCAAAACATAGTGCACCCACTAAACGCATAACTACCCCCAAAAACCATTCACCTGTAAACAATGCTGCAATGCACAATTTCTGCGGGCAGTGCAACATAAAACTAGTACAGGCGCGTCCTAGTTCTGTTGCATGACATAAACAAGACTCCCATCGCCAATAAGGGTGAAATTTAAGAAAGTTTTGTCAATTTTGCCCAAATTGTCCCGTCTTGACCCCTTTCCATGGGCCGTCCAAGATCAATTTGAGTGACCTTGGAGCGCAAAATGCCTGCCCACGAAAATTTACAAAAGAATCGTGCGAATTATGTGCCGCTGACGCCGGTTTCCTTTTTGACTTATGCCGCGCGGGTTTACCCAAAGTCACCTTCGGTGATTTACGGGGCCATCACGCGAACTTGGGAACAGACCAACGCGCGGTGTTTGAAATTGGCCTCTGCCCTTTGCAAACAAGGGCTGCAAATTGGCGATGTGGTGTCTGTGATCGCGGCCAATACGCCAGAGCTTTACGAGGCTCATTTTGGCGTGCCGATGGCAGGTTGCGTTTTGAACGCGATTAACTATCGGCTGGATAGCGATACGATCGCCTATATTCTGGACCATGCAGAAACCAAGGTTCTGATTACAGACCGGGAGTTTGCACAGGTGGTAAAAGCCGCGCTGACCCAGCTTGATCGGGATATTTTGGTGATCGATATTGATGACGCGGCGGCCAGTGGCGGCGCGTTGATCGGGACCATGGATTACGAAGCGTTTTTGGAGAGCGGTGATCCCTCGTTTTCGCCCCTGCTGCCAAGCGATGAGTGGAATTCCATCGCGTTGAATTACACCTCTGGCACCACGGGCAAACCCAAGGGCGTCGTTTATCATCATCGCGGCGCGTATATAAATGCGACGGCAAATACCCTTGAATGGGATTTGGGGATGCACCCGCGCTATCTGTGGACCTTGCCGATGTTTCATTGCAACGGCTGGTGTTTTCCTTGGACGATTGCGGCCAAAGCCGGGGTGAATGTTTGTATCCGCAAAACCGATGGTGCGGCGATTTTTGATGCGATTGCGGATCATGGGGTGACGCATCTTTGCGGGGCGCCGATTGTGATGAGCTTTATCACCGACGCGCCCGAGGCGGAGCGCCGAGCGTTCGATCATAAGGTGGAGTTCATGACCGCCGCTGCACCGCCCCCCGCGCCGACCCTTGCGGCCATGCAAACCCAAGGGTTCAACGTGACCCATGTTTATGGTCTGACCGAAGTCTATGGACCCGCGATGGCTTGCGCTTGGCATCAAGAATGGGACCAAGAGCCGGTTGAAACCCAAGCAGATCTAAAGGCGCGGCAAGGCGTGCCTTATATCTTGCAAACCGATGCGCGTGTGCTGGACCCGGACACACTGCAAGAATTGCCTGCGGATGGACAAACCATGGGCGAGGTGATGTTTCGCGGCAATATCGTGATGAAAGGGTATCTTAAGAACGACGCAGCAACGGCGGACGCGTTTAAGGGGGGTTGGTTTCACACGGGCGATTTGGGCGTGACGCATCCCGATGGCTACATTCAGCTAAAGGACCGTTCAAAAGACATCATCATTTCGGGGGGTGAAAATATTTCGTCAATCGAGGTGGAAGACGCGCTTTATAAGCACCCAAGCGTGGCGGCTGTGGCAGTGGTGGCCAAACCGGACGAAAAATGGGGGGAAACCCCCTGTGCATTCATCGAGTTGAAACCGGGGCAGCAATTGACGCAAGCAGAGGTGATTGCCTTTGCCCGTCAGCATTTGGCGAGCTTTAAGTGTCCGCGCGCGGTGGTATTTGGCGAGTTGCCAAAAACATCGACCGGGAAAATTCAGAAATTTGAGCTGCGCAATAGCTTTGTTTGAAGGCGCGCTGATGATTTAGCTTAGTAGCGTTGAAACAAAACCACCCCATCGCGCGACACCCGTTGATGATAGAAAAAGCGGTGGCGATGCATGGCTTCAAACACGCGCACTACACCGTGGGCGCCCGTGACCCGCGTGTGCAGTTCTAGGTAGATGTAATTCACGCCTGTCAGATCAACCTGTTCGAATAGCTCGACCTCGCCCCCTTCGATATCGCAAACAATTATGGTTGGCTTAAAACTCGCCACCAAATCGCTGAGCCGAAAGGCAGGGACATCGACCCGTATGGCGTCGCTGGCTTTTGCGGGAGCAATCATCGAAGAGGACCAAAACGGGTCTGTGATGTAGAAGGGGATCGTGTGATCGCTGGGCAAGGATGGTTCGTCATGGGCGGCGTCCGGCAGTGCCACCCCGTTTTTGAGCGCGACATGCGCGACATCATTGGCGGCGTGAACCTGTTGGATATAGCTGCAAAGCTTCGTGTTGGCCTCGACCACGGTGATCGCTTGGACGTTTAGAAATTTTGCAATGAAGGTCGAAATATAGCCAATGCCACCGCCCAGTTCTAATACGCGGTCCTTTGGTTGGACGAATTTTTCTAGCCCGGTGATTTCGGGTGTTTCATATTTTTCCCTGCGCAGTTTTTTGGCCACGCTCGCGGTGATGATTTGCGGGTCATCGGGAAAGCGCATGCCGCGGCTGACGATTTGGTTCGGCTGGTCCTGCATTAAGGCTCCTGTTGCAAGGCCGCGAAATTGGCACCGTTTTGGGGGGCTTAGAACGGGCGTTTCGTTTGCCACCAAATCGGGTTAACCTTGATCGGGTCGCACGGTCTTTTTTCACAGCACTCTAGAGGCATGTTCATGGAAATCCAGCCCCCAATCCCAATCCTGCGCAGCTTTGATGAAGCGGCGAGCAAGGCGTTTTATCTAGATTTTCTGGGCTTTGAGCTGGTCTTTGAACATCGCTTTGCCCCGGACTTACCGCTCTATTTTGCGGTGCGTTTGGGGAATTGCGAGCTTCACCTGTCTGAACATCACGGCGATGCCACCCCGGGCGGGGCTATGCGCATTGGCGTGGATGATGTGACGGCTTATGCCAAAGCGCTTAATGACAAGAACTACAAACACGCGCGCCCCGGTGTGGAGCGGCAGTCTTTTGGCTTTGACGACATGAGTGTGATGGACCCGAACGGGAACCGTCTGGTGTTTTGCACACCCGTTTGAACGTTGGATTAAAGAAAGTGGCCTAACCCTTCGGGCGCACCCGGATCACCACATCAACCTTGGCAATTTCCGCCCCTTCTGGGGCTTCGGGCAAGCGCGCAAATTCAACCGCATCCGCAGGCGCATCACTAAGCGATCCGTCGTGTTCCCAGTAGTAATGCGGGTGGTCATCCGTGCGGGTGTCAAAATAGGACTTATTGCCGCCAACGGTAACTTCCATCATCAGACCCGCATCGCAAAACGCTTTGAGCGTATTGTAAACCGTGGCCAAAGACACAGCGTCGTCGCTGGCATCGCTGGCCGCATGCAAGGTTTCGGCAGTGACATGGCGGTTTTGCCCATCGCCCACCAATAGAGCAGCCAAGGCAACGCGCTGTCGCGTGGGACGCAAATTCGCGCCTTCTAACCAGTCTCGCGCACGCGTTTGAGCAGTCGTCATATTACGTCCCTTAGTCATACACCCCAAATTCAGGGACAGCTTATCCGATTATTGTGCCAAAATCCAGTTAAGCGCAATGCAGGGAAGCGCGCTTTTCGCTTATGCGATGCCAAGCAACAAAGGCGTAGGGTCGTTTTGGATGAATTTGCGCACGGCGCGTGGGTATAGCTGATGTTCTTGCACCAAGACACGGGCGGCTAAATCTGCAGGCGTGTCCCCGGCTTTCACAGGCACCACCGCTTGTCCGATGATCCGTCCATCATCCAGTTCTGCGGTCACTTCATGCACGCTGACCCCATGCACCGCACAACCCGCTGCAAGCGCGCGTTCGTGGGTATCCAAGCCTTTGAAAGCGGGCAAGAGCGAGGGATGGATGTTCAGGATTTTTCCGGCCCATTCCGCCACGAACTCTGGGCTTAGGATGCGCATGAACCCAGCTAGGCAAATCAGCTCTGTGCCAGCTTGTTTAAGCCGTATTGAAAGAGCCGCTTCAAACGCGGCTTTGTTTGGGAAATCCTTATGGGCAATCACGTCCGCGTCCACACCCAGCGCGCGCGCTTTGTCGATGCCGCCTGCACCCTGCTGATTAGCGATAACCAAAACCGGGTCGGCCGGCACATCGCCGCGCGTCATCGCGTTCACCAAAGCGACCATGTTCGAGCCGCTACCAGAAATCAGAATGGCGGTTTTCACAAAAGCGCGCCTGTGTAGCTGACCCCCGCACCGGGGCGCAATCGGCCAATCACCACAGGCGTTTCGCCCGCCTCAACAAGCGCGGCGGTTGCCGCGTCCAATTCCGCTTCGCTGACCACGGCAATCATGCCCAAACCGCAGTTGAAGGTCTTTAGCGCTTCCGCGGCGTCAAGCCCTGCGGCCTCGATCAACCACTTGAACACAGGGAGCAGCTCCCAAGCGTCCAAATCAACCGTCGCGCCCAAGCTTTCGGGCAAAACCCGGGGCAGGTTTTCGGTGACACCACCGCCCGTGATATGCGCCAGTGCTTTGACATGAGGGATCGCCGCCTTTGCAGCGCGCACATAAATGCGGGTCGGCTCGAGCATCGCTTGGCCGAGCGAAACATTGGCGAACGGGGCTGCATCGCTCCAGGCTAGGCCTTCGCGTTCCACAACCTTGCGCACCAGCGAAAAGCCATTGGAATGAACCCCACTTGAAGCAATCCCAAGCAGAACATCGCCCTCGGCCACATCTGCGGGAAACTCTGTGCCGCGCTCCATCGCCCCCACTGCAAAGCCTGCAAGATCGAAATCACCCGGCGCATACATGCCCGGCATTTCTGCGGTTTCCCCGCCAATCAGCGCACAGCCCGCATCCACGCAGCCATCCGCAATACCTTCAACCACACGGGCCGCTTCTTCAACGGCCAGCTTGCCTGTTGCAAAGTAGTCAAGAAAGAACAGTGGCTCCGCGCCCTGACAAATCAGATCGTTCACGCACATGGCCACCAGATCGCGCCCAACGCCGGACAGCTCGCCACTTTCAATCGCAATGCGCAGCTTGGTACCAACCCCATCGGTCGCCGCCACCAAAATCGGGTCACTAAATCCAGCCGCCTTAAGGTCAAAGAGCGCGCCGAACCCGCCAAGACCCGCCATCGTGCCAGCGCGCGCCGTGCGCTTGGCGGCAGGCTTGATCCGCTCCACCAAGGCATTGCCTGCATCAATGTCCACGCCTGCATCTGCATAGGTGATCGGATTGGTTTTATCGGACATGAACGCCTCGGTGTTTTGGTGCGGATAATGTGGTTTGGCGACCCTCTAGGCGATGCAGCGCAAACTGTCCATGCGCAGCCGCTTGACCCCGCTCATTTGCCCCGTCTATAGGACAAAGCTGGCGGGCCTGTAGCTCAATTGGTTAGAGCAGAGCGCTCATAACGCTTTGGTTG
>CAZBBZ010000182.1:0-6080 GCA_964489925.1 uncultured Rhodobacterales bacterium | reverse complement strand
TGAATTTGCGTGGCCCCGCCACAGCTTGCGCGCAAGGCTTGGCGGCCTTGGCCCGCAGTTTTGCAGCGCTCACCCCATCGGTTAATGCACTCAACGCGCGGCTAGAGGCGCTGAACAAGCGCAAGATCGACGTTGACGCCCTGCCCTTTGACGGGGCATTCGGGCGCGGGTCTATGGAATATTACAACGGCTTCACATTCGCCTTTCTCAACCCCCAAGACGACGCCATCGCGCAAGGCGGACGCTATGACGCGCTGACCGCCGTGCTGGGCGCGGGCCATGCGTTGCCTGCCGTGGGCGGTGTTATCAAACCGGGTGTCTTAACATGACCGTCAAACTCGGCATTCCGTCCAAGGGCCGTATGCAAGCGGATGCGATTGAATGGTTCGCCAAGCGCGGCGTTGATATTCGCCCCGCAGAAGGTGGGCGCGAATACAGCGGCAAGATTGACGGGATCGACGGCATTTCGCTGACCCTTTTGTCCGCCGGGGAAATCCCCCGCGAACTGGCCCAGGGGCGTATTCACTTTGGCCTAACGGGGCGCGATCTGGTCGAAGAAAAACTTCCATCCGCCGAAGCCCAAGTCACCCCGATCGCCGCGCCGGGCTTTGCCTTTGCGGATCTGATTATCGCAGTGCCAGACTTTTGGGTTGATGTTCAAACCATTGACGATCTGGACGCGGTCGCTGCGCAATTTCGCCAAACTCACGGGCATCGGCTGCGCATTGCAACCAAATACCATAACCTCGTGCGGCGGTTTTTGACCAAACACGATGTAGCGGATTACCAACTTGTGGATAGCCAAGGCGCAACTGAGGGCACCGTGCGCAACCTCACCGCCGAAGCCATTGCCGACATCACCACCACAGGGGCAACGCTAAAGGCCAACAGCCTGCGGATTCTGAAAGACGGGCTGATCCTGAAAAGCGAAGCGGTGCTTTATCGCAGCAATATGGTGCCCCTTGGCAAAACCGAAGAAGCCGCCGCTGATCGCCTGATTGCCATGGTGAAGGGCGGTTAAAGGCTAAGGTCTGGCGTTCGGGAAAAACAACTGCTGCCCGTTCACGCGAAACTCCCCGATCAAGCGCTGACCAACATCGCTTAAAATCCAGTCCTGAAACCGATTGGCGGCCTCAATATTGATATGGTCGTGCCGCTCTGGGTTCACCACGATGATCCCATATTGATTGTTCAACGGCGGATCACCTTCAAACACAATCCGCCCATCACGCTGGTTCTGGAACGCAATCCATGTGGCCCGATCTGACATCGTATAAGCCTGCAACTCCACCGCCATACGGATCGTCGCCCCCATGCCCGAGCCAGTTTCCAAATACCGCGTCACGCTTGGATCAAGCCCATAGCTTTCCCAAAACTCCAGCTCTTTCTTATGAGTTCCGCTGTCGTCCCCACGGGATATAAACGTCGCTTTCGCATCGAGTATCCGCGCAAGTGCTCCGCCCAGATCATCCGCTTGCGACACGCCTGCCGGATCATCCGCCGGGCCAAGAATGACGAAATCATTATACATCAAATCAAACCGCGCGACCCCGTAGCCTGCGGCGACAAAGGCGTCCTCATCGGCGCGGGCATGCACCAGCAAAACGTCCCCATCCCCGTTTTGCGCGTTGCGAATAGCGCGTCCGGTGCCCACGGCCACCACCTGCACATCAATGCCCGTTTCCGCTTCAAAATGCGGCAAGATATAATCGTAAAATCCCGAATTCTGGGTCGAGGTCGTCGATTGCAGCAACAAGCGCTCCTGCGCTTGCAAAACCCCCGCAAACCCAAACAGCACAACAGCCGCTGCACTCAGTAACCGCGTCAAAAATCAGTGCTCCTTGTGAGAAGCCTGAAACGCTTGGCGTTGTTCTTCGGTTGCCTCTAGCTGATGCTTGGACTTCCACTCGTCATAAGGCATCCCGTAAACGATTTCACGCGAAGCACCTTTGTCGATGTCGATGCCTTTCTCGGCTGCGGCTTCGGAATACCATTTTGACAAACAGTTACGGCAAAAGCCCGACAGGTTCATCAAGTCGATATTTTGCACATCATTGCGCGCCTGCAAATGATCCACGAGCCTGCGGAACACCGCCGCTTCAAGTTCAGTTTTCGTCGCCTGATCCATGAGATTTGCTCCTGTTAGCATGTCAATTGAGATAACCACGCCCCCGGCGACGCGCAAGTGATGTTATCGCAAATATCTTTGCCAACCTAACAGGCAAACCGCTTGATTTTGGCGCGCCACGCACTTGATTTTCGACGCGTCGCACAATAGGCACTGCGACAATGCGACACTGCTTCGTATGTGCAGCGCAACCCCTGTGCGCACCAGTTCAGCAAAAGGAAATTTGTTAATGTTTCTTCGACGCCAGCGCCAGACCAAGATCGTAGCCACGCTCGGGCCCAGTTCTTCGGATCGCGAAACGATTAGCGCATTGTTTCAAGCTGGCGCGGATGTGTTTCGTCTCAATATGAGCCACGGCACCCACGAAGACCATTTGGAACGCTATAATATCATCCGCGAAATAGAGGCCGAGCATGGCCGCCCCATTGGGGTTTTGGCGGACATGCAAGGCCCAAAACTGCGCGTTGGCACCTTTGCAGATGGTCCCCAAGAGCTGGTGGAAGGCGCGGCATTCCGTATGGATTTGGATAAGGCCGAGGGGGATCAGAGCCGGGTTAATCTGCCTCATCCCGAAATTTTCAAGGCGCTGGAGGTCGGCTCGCGTCTATTGGTCAACGATGGCAAGATTGCTCTTAAAGTCACGTCCTGCGGCAAAGACTTCGCCGAAACCGAAGTGCTCGTTGGTGGGATGATTTCTGATCGCAAGGGCGTGAATGTGCCTGATGTGGTGCTGCCACTGACCGCCCTGACCGACAAAGATCGCAAAGATCTAGAATTTGCCTGCGAAATGGGTGCGGACTGGATCGCGCTGTCCTTCGTGCAGCGCGCCGCCGATGTGCTTGAAGCGCGCAAACTGGTCAACAATCGCGCCGCCGTCTTGTCCAAGATCGAAAAGCCCGCCTGTGTGACGGACCTGCAAGACGTGATTGCCGCCAGCGATGGTTTGATGGTTGCGCGCGGTGATCTAGGCGTTGAAATGGCCGTCCAAGACGTGCCTGCCATCCAAAAGCGCATCGTGCGCGCCTGTCGCAATGCGGGCAAGCCTGTGATTGTCGCCACCCAAATGCTCGAAAGCATGATCGAAGCGCCTGTGCCAACCCGCGCAGAGGTTTCTGATGTGGCCACGGCCATTTATGAAGGCGCGGATGCGGTGATGTTATCGGCAGAAAGTGCCGCCGGTAATTATCCCCATGAGGCCGTGACCACGATGAACGCGGTTGCCGAACGCATCGAGCGCGATGAAATTTACGCGCAAGTGATCGCCGCGGCCCGCACCCCATCGCGCGAACGTGTGGCCGATGCCATCACTGTCGCGGCACGCGAAATCGCAGAAACCATCGACGTGAAAGCCATCGCTTGCTTTACGCACTCAGGCACCACAGCGCTTCTTGCGGCGCGTGAACGCCCGCTCGTGCCGATCCTAGCACTGACACCGCAAGTCCGGACCGCGCGGCGCTTGTCGCTGGTTTGGGGCTTGCACTGCGCCATCACGGGCGAGGTCGAACGCTTTAAGATGGCGGTGGTCAGTGCGGCGCGTGTGGCGCGCGAATACGGCTTTGGCACCGACAAAGACCGCATTATCGTCACCGCAGGCATCCCCTTCGGCAAGCCGGGTACTACAAATATTTTACGGATTGCACCGGTAAGCGAAAAACTAATATATGAGGGAGAGCCCGAATAACGGGCCTCAATTACCAAGTTAAGTACCAAGTAGTCTCCGCGAAACCTGTTACGGAGTATGTGTTGAGCAGCTATGAAATTTTTCTTTTGGTCGGATCTTTGTCCGGCGTGATGGGAATATGCGCACTGGCGTCTGTGTTTTTAGACAACGGATCCGTGCGGATCATGGCGTTCTTGGCCGTCATTGCTGGCGGTAGTTTCTATATGGCAAATGACAACGCGGATGATGGTCTGAACATTTATGACCTGCCAGCCGCGATCAATAAGCTCATCGCTCAATTCACTTAAATCGCCTTGGTCGCCTCCACCAACCACGCAGCAGCATCGGGCGAGACTTGGTCTTGGTACCGACGCCGCACTTCGGCGTGATAGTCATTTAGCCAGCTCAGTTCCGCGCCCGTCAAAAGGGCCGCATCCACCAGCCGCGTGTCAATCGGCGTGTAGGCCAGAGTTTCAAAGCCCATCATCGGGCGATCCCCGCCTTTGATTTCCGTAGGCGGCAGCGCCACCAGCAGATTTTCAATCCGAATACCAAAGGCGCCTTCGCGGTAATACCCCGGTTCATTAGACAGGATCATGCCCGGCAATATTGGTTCATGGCTACGCCGCGAAATGCTCGCCGGGCCTTCGTGGACACCCAAGTAAGACCCGACCCCATGCCCGGTGCCATGATCGTAATCAAAACCTGCCGCCCAAAGCGACGCGCGCGCCAAGGCATCAACATCTCGACCAGCCAAGCCTTCGGGCCAGCGCAACCGCGACAGACCAATCATACCCTTCAGGACCAGTGTGAACGCCTGTGTCGCCCCGTCCGGCGGGGTGCCGACAGAAATCGTGCGGGTGATATCCGTGGTGCCATCGGCATATTGCCCGCCGCTATCCACCAGCATCAGCGAACCCAGGCCAACCGCACGGTTCGTCGCCTCATTGACCCGGTAATGCACAATCGCCCCGTTTGGCCCCGCCCCAGAGATGGTCTCAAACGAAATATCGCGCAGACCATTACCCGCACGGCGATAGGTTTCAAGGGTTTGGGACACGTCAATTTCGGTCAAACAGCCCATTGGCGCAGTTGCATCAAACCAAGCCAGAAACTCAATCATCGCGATGCCATCGCGCAAATGCGCCTGGCGCGCGCCTTCGATTTCAACATCGTTCTTGGCCGCGCGTGGCAAGACACAAGGGTCGCGCTGAAACACCAACTCTGCCCCGCTAAGTGCGTCCAACACCGCAATCGGCGTGGCCGCACTATCCACCTGCACCCGCCCGGTCATAGCCGCCAAAGCGGGCAAAAAGCCGTCAAAGTCATGCACGCTCACCTGCGCCCCAAAATGGGCTTTCAGCGCCGTATCAACCTTAGCGCCTGCGATAAACAGATCAACATGACCGCTGGCTTGAAGCACGCCGAGACAATGCACCACAGGCGTGCGCCCGATATCACTGCCCCGCATATTTAACAGCCACGCCAGCGATTCCGGCACGGTAATCACCGCCGCATCCAGATTGGCGGACTTCAAATCATCCGCAAGCCGCGCGATCTTGGCGCCATGCGCCTCGCCCGCCAGCGTTTCTGGATGCGCTAGAGCAAGCCCCATAGGGGCGTCCGGGCGATCATCCCAAATCTGATCGATCAAATTCGCAATCGGGCGCAGTTCTATGCCCACCGCATCAAGCCGTTTGCGATAGCGCGCGCGCTCATTTTTGACCATCAACCAAGGATCAAACCCAACAACTGCACCCTTGCTGAGCATGGCGTCCACAACCTGCGCTGGCTCGTCTTTCGGGATGTTCTTCGGCGTGAACACATCCAAGCTGATTTGATCGCGCAGTTGCAACGTGTAACGCCCATCCGCAAAAACCGCCGCATCATCGGCTGTGATGATCGCCAAACCAGCAGAGCCTGTGAACCCGGTCAACCACCGCAACCGTTCATCACAAGGCGCGACGTTTTCACCGCGATACATATCCGTGCGCGGCACCAGAAACGCATCAACGCCCGCCTCTGCCATCGCTTTGCGCAACCGCGCCAAACGTGGGGGGCCATCTTCGGGGTTCGTCGCAATCTCGTAGGTCTGGAACATCTATGCCCCCTCTTAGGCCTCCCTATCAGGCTGAGCGTTTGAACGCCCGTTGCGCCTTGGGATCACTGTCAAACAAGGCCGCCAACTGTTCGGTCATCGCCCCGGCCAGTTGTTCCACATCGGTGATCGTCACCGCACGCGAATAATAGCGCGTCACATCATGGCCGATGCCAATCGCCAGTAATTCCGCC
>CAZBBZ010000181.1:0-6142 GCA_964489925.1 uncultured Rhodobacterales bacterium | reverse complement strand
TGTTGGATACGACCGATCTTCCCAGTCATGTGGCGACGTTGAATTTGACCGACCCGGAATTGACGAAAAATATCGGCCTTATCGCGGCCCGCCGCGCGGCTGCGTTGCCGACCATACGCGCTTTGAAGCAGGTTTTGGAGAGCGATTTAGGGGGATACTTAGAGGGAGATTAAGTGTGCGACGGTGATAAGAAAAACAAATCACATATGCCGAAAATCTGATTTGATCATTTATTTTCCTTATGTCACTACGGGTTGAAACACACTGGAGACACTCATGGCACCGCTCGATGATCGCAAAGGCGTTTGGAAGTCCGGCAAGGGCAAAGGACGGCATACGCCCAAAGGACGGCAGCTTGAGGATGAAGCGCTTGCGGATGTGCGTGCTTTGCTGGGGGATCGTCCGCGGCGGCGCGACCTGCTGATTGAGCATCTCCATCTGATCCAAGATAAATATCGCGCGCTAGGGGCTGCGCATTTGCGCGCCTTGGCCGAAGAAATGCGGTTGTCCCAGGCCGAAGTTTATGAGGTCGCCAGTTTTTATGCGCATTTTGATGTGGTCAAGGAAGGCGAAGCAATGCCGCCGGCGATCACCATTCGCGTGTGTGACAGTCTGTCTTGTGAATTGGCCGGGGCGCAGGATTTACTGCGCAATTTGGCCACGAAATACGGTGGTGGCGATGAGGTGCGGGTTTTGCGCGCCCCTTGCATGGGGCGGTGCGACACTGCGCCGACCTTGGAAATTGGCCACAACCACATTGACACCGCGTCAATTGACAAGGTGTCAACGGCGATTGAGGGTCAGCATTTTCACCCTGTCATCCCAGATTATGAACCGCTTGCGGCATATCGCGATGATGGCGGTTATCGTCAGCTCGAAACCTTGCGCGACAGCGGCGATTGGGAAAAAGTCCAAGACGATATGCAAGCTTCTGGTCTGCGCGGTCTAGGCGGGGCTGGCTTTCCGTCGGGCAAAAAATGGGGCTTTGTACGCGCAGAGCCCGGCCCGCGGTATTTGGCCGTGAATGGCGACGAAGGCGAGCCCGGCACGTTCAAAGATCGCTATTACCTAGAGCGCGAGCCGCATGTGTTTTTGGAAGGTATGTTAATCGCAGCCTGGGCGGTGGAAGCGGATAAATGCTTTATCTACATGCGCGACGAATACCCGGCTGTGCTTCATATTTTGGCCCATGAAATCAAAGCTTTGGAAGATGCCGGACTGGTTGCGCCGGGCTATATTGATCTGCGACGCGGGGCTGGAGCCTATATCTGCGGCGAAGAAAGCGCGATGATTGAAAGCATCGAAGGCAAGCGCGGCCTGCCGCGTCACCGCCCGCCTTATGTGGCGCAGGTGGGCATCTTTAACCGCCCGACGCTCGTGCATAATGTTGAAACGCTCTACTGGGTCACAAAGGTCGTGCGCGGCGGCCCCGAAGTGCTGAACACCCATGAAAAGAACGGTCGCAAAGGCTTGCGCAGCTATTCGGTGTCCGGGCGCGTGCGGTTCCCCGGTGTGAAGCTGTTGCCTGCGGGATCAACCGTCTTGGATGTGATTGAGGCCTGTGGCGGCATGGCCGATGGGCATGAATTCAAAGCCTATCAACCGGGTGGCCCGTCATCTGGCCTGTTGCCCGCCAGCATGGATGACATTCCGCTGGATTTTGACACCCTGCAACCACATGGCACCTTCATCGGCTCGGCGGCCGTTGTCATACTGTCAAATCAGGACAGCGCACGCGATGCGGCCCTGAACATGCTGAAGTTCTTTGAAGACGAAAGCTGTGGTCAATGCACGCCGTGTCGGGTGGGGTGCGAAAAAGCCGTGAAGCTGATGCAAGCGGACAGTTGGGATCAAAACCTGCTCGAAGATCTTTGCGACGCCATGGGCGATGCCTCGATCTGCGGGTTGGGCCAAGCGGCCCCGAACCCGATCCGTCTAACGATGAAGCACTTCGGGGATGAAATCTAATGCGTGCCGTACTGTTCCTATTTGCAATCCTGACCGCCGGCCCTGTGCTGGCGCAATCGGCTTGCTTTATGGACAGTACCGATCCTGCGCAGCGCCCGCGCATTGAAGGCGCGCTTGAACGGTTGGTTCTGGCGCATATCCCGATTGAATACCGCAACAGCTGCGGGTTGCGCGATGAGAGCGATCAACGGTTTTGGGCTGCGATCCGCGATAGCGTCAGCTGTCAGGGCAGCGAGAATTATCAAAGCTATTTTGGCCCGTTTCTGGAAGACAAAGATAAATACCTGCTGGCGGCGTCGAAAACGGACCTGCGCACGGACGAAGATTTTGCCACCTATTGCGAAATTGTGTCCCGCATCGATTTGAGCGGTGCGGTGAAAGAGGATGGCAGCATCGACGCGGAAAACTTGCGCGCCCAAGGCCCGCTGTTTGGCGCGATCCACGCGCTGATCCAAGAGCGACGGTGGGAAGAATGAGCAGCATGAGCATGGCGCTTCCGATCCTCGCGGCCTTTTTGTGCGCAGTCGCCATGTCTGCTCGCGCACAAGATCACGCGGCCTGCTATTTCCAAACTGTGCCAGACGGTGTGCGCGCCGCGACGCAAGCGGAAACCTACGCGGTCGATCGCTTGCTGGCAGGATATTACTTGTTGCCCACGGGCTGGCGCCGCGCGTGTGGTGCAACCCCGGAAGAAATGCGCAATGGCTTTACGGGCATCTGGCGCGGTGTGGGATGTTCCCCTGAAAGCGACGCTTGGCAAACGCAGGCAGAGCGCGTTGAAAGCTATGCCGCTGCCGACCCCCAAAACATCACCGTCACGGGCTGCGACATCGAGCAAGAGTTCGAACCAGAGTGGCCCGCTTTTTGCGCGGCTGTTCATGCCTATCCTTATGGTGCTGATCCGTCCGTGGGCGATGTGTTTGAACCGCTGCGCGGCGCGGCAGATGCATTGCGCGAACGTGGAAATCAAGAAGGGTGCTTTGAGTGATGGCCCAAGCGAAACACACGGTCGTGTTGGAAGACGAGCGGGTCATCGTGAACCGCTTTGATTTCGGCCCCGGCGATGACACCGGACATCACGTGCATGGCTTGCCTTATGTGATCGTGCCGCTTGCCGATGGGCGCTTGCGGATTGACGATGACACGCAGGGCGAAATTTTTGCCGATCTCACCCAAGGCGTTCCTTATTCGCGCCCCGCCGGGGTATCGCACAACGTATTCAATGCCAGCGACACGCCGCTGGCGTTTCTAGAAATCGAGCTCAAGCAAGCCGACAATCAACAGGATAACGATCATGCCTGACGGAAATGCAGTTAACATGATAACTATTTCGCTCGATGGCAAAGATGTCACTGTGCCCGAAGGAACTTCTATTTGGGACGCGGCGCATGGCCAAGGCTTGGTCATTCCGCACCTTTGCCACAAGCCGGATCCGGGCTATCGCCCCGACGGTAATTGTCGCGCTTGCATGGTTGAAGTTGAAGGCGAGCGTACTTTGGTTGCATCCTGTATTCGGCCCGTGGCCACTGGCATGGTGGTGAAAACCGATACAGAGCGCGCCAGCAAAGCGCGTGCAACCGTGGTTGAAATGCTAATGGCCGACCAGCCGGAACGCGAAGCGGCCCATGATGTGTCTTCGCATTTTTGGGATATGGCCGATGCGAACGGGGTGAAGGAAAGCCGTTTTCCGACCCGCGATGCGGACACGATCCCGCTGCTTGATAACAGCCATGTGGCGATGAACGTCAACTTGGACGCTTGTATTCACTGCAACCTGTGTGTGCGGGCCTGCCGCGAGGTTCAGGTCAATGACGTGATTGGCATGGGCGGGCGCGGACATGGGGCTGAGATCATTTTTGATATGGCTGACCCGATGGGCGATAGCACCTGCGTGGCTTGTGGCGAGTGCGTGCAGGCCTGTCCAACGGGCGCGTTGATGCCCGCCACAGTGCTGGATGATGCGCAGCTCGGCGACAGCAAGGATTTTGACGAAGAGGTGCAATCGGTTTGCCCCTATTGCGGCGTCGGCTGCCAGTTAAGTTTCAAGGTCAAAGACGGTGAGATTAAATATGTCGAGGGCGTGGATGGCCCGGCCAATGAAAACCGGCTTTGCGTCAAAGGGCGTTTCGGCTTTGACTACGTGGCCCACCCGCACCGCTTGACCAAGCCGCTGATCCGCCGTGACGATGCCCCTGCCAAGGGGCTGAACGTCGATCCCGGCGATTGGTCCAAGCATTTCCGCGAAGCGTCATGGGACGAAGCCTTGGATGCCGCCGCTGGCGGTCTGAAAGGCCGCGGGCGCGAGGTTGCGGGCTTTGGCTCGGCGAAATGTTCCAACGAGGAAGCCTATCTGTTCCAAAAGTTCATCCGCCAAGGCTTTGGCCACAACAACGTGGATCACTGCACGCGGCTGTGCCATGCGTCATCGGTTGCCGCCCTCATGGAAAACGTAGGTTCGGCGGCGGTGACGGCGACGTTTAACGAGATCGAAAACGCGGATGTGGCCATCGTCATTGGTGCAAACCCGACGGAAAACCATCCGGTTGCCGCCACTTATTTCAAGCAATTCGCAAAACGCGGCGGCAAGCTGATCGTAATGGATCCCCGCGGCCAAGGATTAAAGCGGCACGCGACCCATATGTTGCAGTTTAAGCCGGGCGCGGATGTGTCGATGCTAAACGCGATCATGCATGTGATCGTGGAAGAAGGGCTTTACGACGACCAATATATCGCGGCCTACACCGAAAACTGGGACGCGATGAAAACCCATCTGAAAGGCTTTTCGCCCGAAGACATGGCTCCTCATTGCGGCATTGATGCGGACAGTTTGCGCGCGGTGGCCCGCGATTTTGCGACCGCCAAGGCAGGCATGATCTTTTGGGGCATGGGCGTGTCCCAGCATATCCACGGCACGGACAATTCGCGCTGTCTAATCTCATTGGCGCTGATGTGCGGCCATGTGGGGCGGCCCGGTTCGGGGCTGCATCCGCTGCGGGGCCAGAACAATGTACAAGGTGCCTCGGATGCGGGCATGATCCCGATGTTCTTGCCGGATTATCAATCGGTAACGGATGATGGGGTCCGCTCGGCCTTTCAAGAGGTTTGGGGCGATAAGGCGTTTGATGACGGCCAAAAGGGTCTGACCGTGGTCGAGATTATGGACGCGATCCATGATGATGAGATCAAGGCCATGTATATCTTAGGGGAAAACCCGGCCATGTCCGACCCGGATGTGGAACATGCCCGCGACGCGTTGGCTAAGCTCGATCACTTGGTGGTGCAAGACATCTTTCTGACGGAAACCGCGAATTATGCGGATGTGATCCTGCCCGCATCAGCTTGGGCGGAAAAAACTGGCACCGTGACCAATACCAACCGTCAGGTGCAAATGGGACGACCTGCGGTATCGCCTCCGGGTGAGGCGCGCGAGGATTGGGCGATCACAGTTGATCTGGCCAAACGCTGCGGGCTCGACTGGAGCTACACGCACCCACGGGATGTTTTTGCGGAAATGAAGCGTTCGATGAAGTCGCTCGATAATATCACGTGGGAGCGGTTAGAGGGCGTGAATGCTGTTACCTATCCGTCCTTTGATGCGGATGATCCGGGCCAGCCGATTGTGTTTGGCGACGGCTTCCCCCGCGTGGATGGCCGCGCAAAGTTCACGCCTGCCAATATCATTGCCCCCGCCGAGGTGCCCGATACAGAATTCCCCATGGTCCTGACCACGGGGCGTCAGTTGGAACATTGGCATACCGGGTCCATGACGCGGCGGGCAAATGTGCTGGATGCCATGGAACCAGAAGCCAACGCTTCGCTTCATCCAGCAACCCTGCGCCGTCTTGGAATTGCGCCGGGTGAGTTGATGACCATTGAAACCCGACGCGGTGCGATCAACATCATGGCGCGCGCGGATCGGGCTGTGTCACCAGACATGGTGTTCGTGCCGTTTGCCTATGTGGAAGCGGCGGCCAATGTGCTGACCAACCCGAAACTTGATCCCTATGGCAAGATCCCGGAATTCAAGTTTTCGGCCTGTCGGATTACGCCAGCAGTGGTGAAGGCCGCAGAATAGCGGCCCACCGGCCTAGCCTGGTTTAGTTTACCAAACGCAGCTTTGTGATGGTCGTGGCGATGGAATTGAACGCTTCGTTTAGGCTGGACCCGCTCACGT
>CAZBBZ010000180.1:0-6148 GCA_964489925.1 uncultured Rhodobacterales bacterium | reverse complement strand
GTACGCCCACGGTTAGCAAGGGGGCGGCGACCATGAAGATAATCAAGAGCACCAGCATCACGTCCACAAAGGGGGTGACGTTGATTTCCGACATGGGTTTGCGCGCGCGGCGGCGGCGGCGACCACTTGCTTCGGCGCGTTCCATTAAGGGGCCGCTCATGGGCTATTCCTCCCGGTCTAGCTGGCGGCTGAGGATCATGGAAAATTCATCGGCGAAGGTTTCATGTTCTGCCACGATCTTTTCCGCGTCGCCCGAAAGTTTGTTATAGAAAATCACCGCAGGGATCGCGGCTAGCAGGCCCAAAGCGGTTGCGACCAGCGCCTCGGCAATGCCGGGTGCCACAACCGCGAGGTTGGTCGATTGCTGCTGAGCGATATCTTCAAAGGCGTTTTTGATGCCCCAGACCGTGCCGAACAGCCCCACAAACGGAGAGATCGAGCCGACGGTGGCCAAAAACGTCAGCCCGCCCATCAAGATATCGCTTTCCCGGCCAATGGCCACGTTCATGGCCCGGTCAATGCGCGATTGCGAGTTCGCCATCATCTGACCAGAAGATGTGTGCGAGCGGCGCCATTCGCCCATGCCTGCGGAAAAGATTTTTTCCACCGCAGAGCGCGGTTTTTGCCCGACCCGGTCGTATATCTGATCGAGAGGTTGGCCGGACCAAAAGGCTTCTTCAAAGGCGTCGCCTTCGCGTTTGGCGCGGGAATAGTTGATTAGCTTTTGAATGATGATCGCCCAAGACCAAAAACTTGCGGCGATCAGCATGATCATTACGATTTTGACCACGAGGGTCGCGTGCCAAAATAGGGAGATCAACGAGAAATCCATCTCGCTGGCTGCCGCCATCGCTGTTTGTTCCATAATGCTCTCTTGCTCGACTGCCTGTTCAGCCCTCTTGTTGGGGCCGTAGTTTGATGCAGAATAAGCGAAAAAAGCGCGTTTGTCGAAAGTTTATGCGCGCGGTGGGCTGAGCTTTGCCAATGCCTCACGCACTTGTGCGGGGATGCGGGCTGGTTTGCCGCTGGGTGACAGCGCAACGATGGTGACCTTGGCGTCAAATATCGGCTGACCGTCGCGGGTTATCACTTGGGATAAAACCACCGAGGCGCCTTTGATTTGGGTCGTTTTGGTTTCGACCAGCAGCTGGTCATCCATGCGGGCGGGAAAGATATAATCCGCCTCGACCCGGCGCACGGCAAACACGACACCCAACTCGTCTCGCAGCGCCATTTGGTCAACGTCAAAGGCGCGCAAAGCTTCTGTGCGCGCCCGTTCGATGAACTTTAGATAATTGGCATAGTAGACGATGCCAGCAAGATCGGTGTCTTCGTAATAGACGCGGATGGGATGAGTATGCATGGCATCCGTGATCGCGCGAATGCTGGCGCTTGGCAAGCTGTTACAAGCACATTTGGGGGGTGTGAATGACTTAACCATCACAGTTTCAGCCAATCAATTTATATAAATGTTGAATGTTCCAAGTAATGTTTCAATAATAATCAATTTGAATTGAGATTCATTCTGGTGGGGGCCAATGAAATTTTCAAACAACTTCGTCATAGCTCTTTTGGGAACCGTATGCCTGAGCGCATGTGGGGGCACTATTCAGCCTGATGCACCTAATTTCGCACCCGCAAGCAGCGGTGTGATGTCCGGCCAAGAGTTGAACACAAAGTTTGGCGAGATCACCACTTATGTCGAGGACACCTTGGATGTAAGCGGCGGGCCGATTACAGCCGCAAGTGTGACCTTGAACGGTTTGATTTATACCCAGCTTGCAACGCAGCAAAATCAATTCAACGCCGGGCGGATCACGCTGAACGCGAATTTCGCCAATGGTACCGTGAATGGGCAAGTTGGGACCATTGCGGTTTATCGCCCGAATGCGACAGCCTATGACGTTGTGGAAACGCTGGGCGGATCACTTCTGATTACCGATGCAACGCTGATTGGGCGGGCAATGGAAGCTGACCTAACGGGCACATTGACCGGGTCTAGCGGGACGACCACGGTTGATGCGCAAATGTCGGGAAATTTTCTTTCGATTAACGGTGTGATCGAGATTGATGGCGACGTAACCGGATCGGCGACGAATGACGATGTGGGTACCGTGGCGATCACAAATGGTGCGTTCTTTGCGTACGAATAAAGAGCGCTTTGGGTCTCGGTGATCGAAGCGTGACTAAATCTTAATATCAACGAATATTTCTGGGGACTTAATAATGAAAAAAATGGCTTTGATCGCAGCTTTTGGCTGCGCAACGATACTTTCTGCCTGTGGTGGTGGCACCGCATCGCAAACACTTTCACAAGAATTTGGATTACCGGAATTTGGTGGCGCGGGTTCTGGCCCTTTGACGCCTCAGTCCGTCGTGGAGGCAACTGATAGTTTGATTTTGATCGGTGATGTTTTGGATGCGGGTGAGGCTGTTCGAGGCATTCCGACGGCTGCCAGCGCCACTATGAATGGCATTGTTTTTGTAAATGTTGAGCGAAATAGCCTGACAGAGGTGATTGGTAATCTTACATTAAACGCGGATTTTCAGAGCGCGCGGATCAGCGGCGCCACATCTGATTTTGGGATCTATAGCGGGTTTAGCCCGGAAACCCTGTCGCTGGATGAAACCATGACCGGCGCTTTGACCGTCGCAGACGCGGATTTGACGGAGAATGATTTGGGGCTTCCGGTGTTCAGCACGGGTCTAACTGGGGCGCTAACCAGTGCGGCTGGGACCTATACCGTAGATGGTGAAATGCTTGGCGTTATTGTTACGATCAACGGTAACGCTCTGGCGGGTGGCGACGTGACGGGCAATGTCACGGGACCTGACGCAACGACGACCTTGATGGACGAAGGTACGTTTTTAGCGTTTGAATAACGCTGGTTGGGGCGGGTTTCGTTTTGATCCGTCCCAAAGCACCACAATTTCAATGTTTGTGATGTGCTGACGTATAGATTGCGCAGTTTTGCCCGGTTGTCTGGAACTAATGGCATGGGGGGTATGATTATTCTGCCACCATGTTTGCCGCCGAACCACAACAAAAATATCTCACTTTATGGCGTTTTCTGGGCGCGGGCTTGTTCGAATCTGTGACTTCGGCAATTTTAGTTTTTTGCAAGGAAATCCAATGATTTCCACTAGTTAGTTGTGTAAATGTGTGGGGGCACAGTATGAAACTTTTGGCTTTTCCGGCCGCGCTTGTATGCGCGACCGTTCTGAGTGCGTGTGGTGGTGGCAGTGGCGGGACCAAGAGTTCCAACGCCATAACCGGGGGACCGGGCGCGCCGAGTATTTTGGCAATCTATGACATTCCAGCCACCGGGGGCGCGGGCAGCGGCCCGTTCACGGCAGCAGAAGTAGATGTGTTTCGCACGGCGATTGTGGCGCTTGATGACGACATGTTTTCAGGGAATATCGAAACCTCACTTCCGTCTGGCGCAAGCGCGACCATGACCGGGTTGGTCGGGGCGCAGATGGGGGCAGGCTCTAACGCGTATATGGCCGGCAAGCTGACCCTGAATGCGGACTTTGCCAATGCATCTATTGATGGCGCGACATCGGACTTCGCGATTTTTGATCAAAGCAACCCAAATGCGCCGGTCTTGGTGGAAACCCTTGAGGGCGCTTTGGACGTTGCTGATAGCTCCATTTTTGGAAATCAGTTTTTCTTTACCGACATCGACGGGACCCTAACGGGGGCTGACGGTGACTATACGGTGGTTGGCGAACTTGACGGTTTGGTCGTTGAAATCAACGGCGGCGCTGGGGCGCAGGGTGACTTTTTTGGAACTATCGCGTTGCCAAATGCCACCAATGTGACAATAGAGAACGGGGTGTTTGGCGCTTCTGAATAATAAAATGGCAATCGCGCCATGACACCACTGAATGCTGTTCCGCTGGGAAAACCCTTTGCGGGGCGGACTTTGTGGGGAATTATTTGGGGAAGCAGATGAGCAGAATTTCCTTAACCGCAGCGCTTTTGGGCGCTGTTACTCTTAGTGCATGTGGTGGCAGCGATAGCGCTACGCAAACAAAGGCAGTGGAATCCTTGACCGCGAAATACGGTCTGCCTGCGATTGCTGGTGCGGGGTCTGGTACGGTGACGACAGATGAATTGATCGCATTGGCCGACGGTCTTGAGGCGCTGAACACAGCGCTTGATCTTGGCGAAGTGGATCTTCAACCGGCTTCTCAAGCGAGCGCGACTTTGAACGGTATGGTTTTGGCACCGTATCAAAATGTTACGGGGCAATCGCTTGTTGGCAAGCTGACCTTGGACGCTGATTTCGCGAATGCAACGATTGGCGGCACCACGTCCGATTTTGCGATTGTTACGGGCGCAGATGCGGCTGATTTGGCAATTGCTGAAAACTTGACCGGGGCGCTGACCATTGAGGACGCGCCGTTGACCAACGGGGGCGTTTTGTTTGTCGCGCCGCTGAATGGCACCCTGACGGGGCCAAGTGGCGATTACGCGGTTGATGCGGACATGGACGGGGTGATTTCGGAAGCGGATGCAACGATTCTTGCCTTGGGAAGCATTAACGGAACTATAACCGTTCCAGATACGAGCGTTGTGACCATCAATGATGGGTCGCTCATCGCGACTGACTAAGCGCGCTTGTGCGAAAGTTAAGATGTTAATTTGATTGATGAAGGCCGGGATTTCCCGGCCTTTGTTGTTTTGGTTGATATGTTAACTAGGTTTTGGCGCCGAGTTTAGTCTTCAAACAGACCCGATTGACCGTGGTCTGCTGGTTTGGGCGCGGTCAGGCCCAAATGCTGCCAAGCTTTCGCGGCCAACATGCGCCCGCGCGGGGTGCGTTGGATCAAGCCTTGCTGCAACAAGTAAGGTTCAATCACTTCTTCAATCGCATCACGGGCCTCGGATAGTGCTGCGGCTATGGTTTCAACCCCAACCGGGCCACCGCCATAATTATCCGCCAATAGACGCAAGTATCGCCGATCCGCGCTATCAAGGCCAAGATCGTCAACCCCAAGTCGCGAGAGCGCGTTATCCGCCAGTTTCGCATTGATCGACCCGTCGCCCTCGACGATGGCGAAATCAACCACCCGGCGCAGCAACCGCCCGGCAATTCGCGGCGTGCCGCGCGCACGGCGGGCAATTTCTGTTGCGCCATCCTTATCAACCGGTGCATTCAACAGACGCGCGGCACGGGTCACGATAGATTCGAGTTCTGGCACTGTGTAAAATTCTAGGCGCTGGGGGATGCCGAAACGGTCCCGCAGTGGCGTGGTCAAAAGGCCAAGCCTTGTGGTTGCGCCGACCAGCGTGAAGGGCTGCAAGTCGATGCGCACGGTACGCGCGGCGGGGCCTTCGCCGATCACCAGATCGAGCTGAAAATCTTCGAGCGCGGGGTAAAGCACCTCTTCAACCGCCGGGTTTAGGCGGTGAATTTCGTCGATGAACAAAACGTCACGCGCATCCAGATTAGGCAGGATCGCCGCCAGATCGCCCGCTTTGGCCAGCACCGGCCCAGAGGTCATGCGAAACCCCACGCCGAGTTCTTTGGAAATGATTTGCGCGAGCGTGGTTTTGCCCAGACCAGGGGGGCCATAGAACAAGGTGTGGTCCATGGCTTGCCCGCGTTGGCGCGCGCTTTCGATGAACACGGCAAGATTGGCGCGGGCTTCCGCTTGGCCCGTGAACTCGGCCAGTGTTTGGGGGCGCAGGGCGCGGTCGGCATCATCGACCAAAGGCTCTGCGCGCAACTCCCGATCCGGTTCCATGTCCTACCCTTTCGGCGCCAAAAGACGCAGCGCCACGCGGATCAGGTCAGAGGTTTCAGCCCCCGGTGCCTCGCCTGCGGCTTGGGCCACGGCGCTGGCCGCATCACCGGGTGCGTAGCCCAAGTTTGTGAGCGCAGACAACGCGTCGGCTTGCGTGTTCGCATTTGTTGCAGGCGCAGTCGCGGCAGGGCTGGGCGTTTCGATTACGTCGAAATCGTCCGTCCTAGTAGGGGATGGTGCGGGAGCAATTACCGGGGTTTGACCCTGACCGCCCAAAGCCATCATCGCGGGGGCTTTGTCTTTGAGTTCCAGCACAACGCGTTGCGCGATTTTCGGGCCAACACCGGGCGCGGCTTTAATCGCGGTGGCGTCTTGCAGCGATATCGCGCGC
>CAZBBZ010000179.1:0-6150 GCA_964489925.1 uncultured Rhodobacterales bacterium | reverse complement strand
CGTCATTGCGCACGACCATCGTGGCCTTTTTCCCGCAATGACAAATGGTGCGCACTTCGCGCATTTCATCGGCCAGCGCCAAAAGAGCGGCTGATCCGGGGAACAACTCGCCCCTAAAATCCACCCGCAGCCCATAGCACATCACCGGCAGGCCCAAATCATCAACCGCACGGGCCAATTGCCAAACTTGATCCTTAGACAGCCACTGCGCCTCATCAACCAGAACGCAAGCCACCGAACCTATGGCCACACGCGCCTGCAATTTCTTGAATAAATCGGTCTGCGCGTTGAACGTATGTGCCGCCTCTGAAATCCCGATCCGCGATGCAATCGTCTTGCTTTCAGCCCGATCATCGAAATCAGCCGTCAGCAAATAGGTTTCCATGCCGCGTTCGCGGTAGTTGTAGGACGCTTGCAAAAGCAACGTGCTCTTGCCTGCGTTCATCGTCGAGTAATTGAAGTATAGTTTTGCCATGCGCGTCAATCTGCATGTGTTCACGACTAGGTTCAAGAAGGCGGGGGGCAAGAGAGCCAAAAAAACGCCAACACGTCCGTGTGGCACGCGCGGCAGACATCGGCCAACGGGGATTACATTAACCTGGCCCACCGCGCTTCATGGCCCACACATGGCCATGGCTCGAAAGTGCTTCAGTGCCCGACAGGTCACATTCACACCTCGAACTTAAAATCGGCCACCGAGCCTTGCAAAGCAAAGGTCTAACACACGAGGTGGACCGATTTAGGGATTTTCCACTGTACAAAGTTGGTCCAGAACTTTGATGGAATACCCTTCTTGAAAGCCATGCCATCCGGTTGCCCTGTTAATAATGGGAAAAGCAGTCTAGTTTTCCCCTGACAGATATGTAGAATCGAATAACTCGCCCTGTGGCGCGCGCTCGGAGTGCAAACAAAAATGACAGAAGAAATCGGAAAACCAGGCTTGTCGGCAAACTATGGTGCCTACCTGAAAAAACATACCGAGGCTCTGATCAAAAACGTAGGCTATGAAACAGCCTGTCGTGTGACCGGAAAATCAAAGGCGACGCTTGGGCGTTACTTTTCCTCTGCCCCAGAACACTCTGGACGCTTCATGCCCATCGATGTGGTTGCTGAACTGGAAGAGGTCGCAAGTTTCCCCTTTGTTACCAAAGCCTTAGCTGAACTTCGCATGTTGATTATCGAATATGATAAATCCCGCGAAGAAAATCGCGGAGCTGGGGCGCTTAATTCTGATGTGGTTCTGCTGTCCCAACGCTTTGCGAATTTGATGGCGGAATATAACACCTCGATGGAAGACGGCGTGATTTCACTGAACGAAGCCAAGCGATTGCTTATGGAAACGACTGAAATCCAACAGGTGCTTTTGGATATGAAATTGCACCTTGAAGTAGAGTCCAAGTAATCAGACCTGCTTTTTAAGTGCGCTATATTTAGCACTTATTTTTTAGCGTGTTAGAGGGACAATAATGAAAGCACTGGTATATACCGGACCAAAGTCTATGGACTTTATAGATTTTGAAGCCCCGACACCTGAAAAAGGTGTGGCAATTGTACGCAATGCGGCCATCGGTATATGCGGATCGGACATGCACGGCTACTTGGGCCATGATGAACGGCGCGTCCCCCCCCTGATCCTAGGCCATGAAGCCGCAGGTGTGGTGAGCGCAGGGGCGCTTGCTGGTAAGCGGGTTGCAGTTAATCCACTTGTGGCCTGCGGTGTTTGTGATGACTGCAAAGCTGGCGCGCACCATATCTGCCAACATCGCCAGTTGCTTTCGATCCCACCCCGCCAAGGGGCATTTGCCGAGTTTGTGGCGGTCCCCGAAGACAACCTTGTTGAAGTGCCAGACGGCTTCAGCCTGACCAAAGCCGCTTTGACCGAACCTTTGGCGGTGTGTTGGCACGCGGTCAAAATCGGCGAACGTCTGGTGGGCGGGGATCTGTCCAAGACCCGCACCTTGATCATTGGCGGCGGTGCGATTGGGCTGGGGTGCGCGTTATCGCTGCGCGTCTTTGGAGCGAGCGACATCACGATTTCTGAGCCAAACGAGCTGCGCCGCAACGGGCTAAAGACCACAGGCGATTGGACCCTGATTGAACCTAGCGATACCGGGTCGGGCTACGATCTGGTGATTGACGCGGTCGGCTATGGCCCGACGCGCGCTGTGGCAAGTGCGGCTGTGCGCCAAGGCGGTGCGATTGTGCATTTGGGGCTTGGCGATAGCGAGCCGGGTCTGGATACAAGACGGCTCACATTGCAGGAAATCGCGTTCTCGGGCAGCTATTGTTACACGCCCCAAGAGTTTCGCGACACCGCCGCGGCAATCTTTGACGGGCGCTATGGCGATCTGGATTGGCCAGAGACACGCAATCTAAGCGATGGGGCAGGGGCCTTTGCGGATATCTTGGCCGGCAAAGTGGCCGCCGCCAAAATTATCCTCGAAATCTAACGCAAGCCGCGTTCAGCTAAACAGCGCCGCGCTAATTTCAGCGGCCCCTTTGGTCAGGATATCTTTCTTATCAATCGCTTGGCGTAGCGACATGCGCTGGGTTGGCCCGTGGCAGGCAAGGGCGGCCACAAATCGCCCCCGCGCGTCGCGCACAGGCACAGCAACCGCGACCATGCCTTGCATAAATTCCTCGTTGTCCGTCGCATAGCCTTGCTTTGAAATTTGCTGCAACTCCCCAAGCAATTCATCCGGGGTCACATGAGTGTTTGGCGTCTGGATCGACAGGGTCAGATTACCCACAAACCGCTCGCGGGCTTTGTTGCGCATGGCTGACAAAAACACCTTCCCGCTTGCCGTACAATGAAACGGCACCGCCGAGCCAATCGGCAGCTGGATGCGCAGCGGCCAGTCGGTTTCGACCCGATCCACATATTGCATGCCCGTATCTTGGGCGACGACGAAGTTCACCGTTTCTTCCACCTGTTCGGACACGCGCGTCAGGATTTGGTGGCGGATCATGTGCTGCGCATCCCCATGCAACAACCCAGCCGCCAGTGCGCGCAACCGCCGACCGGGGCGCAGCCGCTTGGGATCTTCTGCACGGGTCAAGAACCCTTCTTTTTCCAAAGTCGCACAAAGCCGATGCACCGTTTGCTTGGGCAATCCGATCTCTTTGTTGATCTCGGTCGGGGTCAGAGGGCGATCAGCGGTGCCAAGCACTTCCAAAATCAAAAGCGTGCGCAAGTTCGTCGGGATGCGTTGTGGGTCAGACATGGGGGAACCAGAAAAAAGTTGCGGGCCAAAAGAGAATCGTTGAGACTGTTTATAGCAAAAACGGGAAAAAAAGTCTCAAAAATTGGCAAAAGATACGAAATACGACTATATCATCGTCGGGGCTGGCTCTGCTGGCTGCGCTTTGGCAGGTCGTCTTTCAGAAAATTTGCGCCTTAAGATCGCTGTAATCGAGGCCGGAGGCCGCGATACCAACCCGTGGATTCACGTGCCGGTCGGTTATTTCCGCACCATGGGCAATCCCAAATCCGATTGGCGCTATGTCACTCAATCCGATCCCGGAATCGCAGGTCGCTCGATCCCTTGGCCGCGTGGCCGCGTGCTGGGCGGCTCCAGTTCGATCAACGGGTTGCTTTATGTGCGCGGTCAAGCCGAAGACTTCGACCAATGGCGTCAGCTTGGCAACGCGGGCTGGGGGTGGAACGACGTGCTGCCCTATTTCAAACGCGCCGAAGCTTGGGAAGGTGGCACAGACGATTGGCGCGGCGGCAAAGGCCCCCTAAAAGTCTCGCGCTCGCGCCTATCGCGGGACATCGTGGATGCTTGGGTCGATGCGGCCGTGAACGCGGGCTACAAGCGCAACGATGATTACAACGGCGCGGATCAAGAAGGCGTCGGATATTTCCAACTGACCGCTGACAACGGGCGGCGCTGTTCGTCAGCTGTGGCCTATTTGCGGGATGCGGAAAAGCGCGGCAACGTCGATGTGCTGACCGGGCTTCAAGTTGAAAAGCTCTTGTTTGACGGCACGCGCGTCATCGGTATCCAAGCGATTGGACCCCAAGGCCCCCAGAAAATCATGGCCGGGGGCGAAGTCATCCTAAGCGCGGGCGCTATCGGCAGCCCACAAATCATGATGCTTTCTGGCCTTGGCCCGGTCGATGAACTTTCCCGACACGGCATTGATATCCGCGCGGATTTGCCCGGTGTTGGAAAGAACCTGCAAGATCACCTGCAAGCCCGCCCGGTCTATAAAACCGAAGCCTCGACCATGAACGTGGAAACCAACAGCCTGTTGAAAAAGGCGATGATTGGTATGGAATACGCGCTCAAGCGCACCGGACCGATGACCATGGCCGCCAGCCTTGGCACCGGGTTTTTGAAAACCAACCAAGACCAAGCCACCCCGGACATCCAGTTCCACATCCAGCCCTTTAGCGCGGATAAACCCGCCGATGGCCCGCATGAGTTTTCGGCCTTCACCGCCTCGGTGTTGCAACTGCGCCCCGAAAGCACGGGCGAGATTAAATTGGCCTCGGCCGATTATCGCGATCACCCGCTGATCCACCCGAACTATCTGGCCACTGAAACCGACCGCCGCACGCTGATTGAGGGCATCAAAATCGCCCGCCGCATTTCGCGCACGGCCCCCCTTGATGGCTTGGTCACAGGTGAACATGCGCCCGGCCCAGATGTCGGTCTTGATGACGACGCCGCCACGCTGGATTGGGCCAAGCAAACCGCGGTGACGATCTATCACCCCACAGGCACCTGCAAGATGGGCCAAGACAAACTGGCGGTGGTGGATGAACGCTTGCGGGTGCGCGGCATCGACGGGCTGCGCATCGCGGATGCCTCGATCATGCCAGTGATTACCAGCGGAAATACCAACGCGCCGTGCATCATGATTGGTGAAAAGGCTTCAGCAATGATTTTGGAGGACGTCCAAACATGATGGACACCATCGTAGATTACAGCGCGATCATTATCGCTGATCTGGTTTTATCCGGGGATAACGCGCTGATTATCGGCATGGCCGCCGCAGGTCTCGCACCAGAGCTGCGCAAAAAAGCGATCCTTTACGGCATGGTGATTGCCGCCCTTTTGCGCATTGCCTTTGCGGTTGTGGCCACAACATTGCTGGGCATCCCCGGTATTTTGTTCATCGGTGCGCTGCTGTTGTTTTGGGTATGCTGGCGGCTATACAGCGAAATCAAAGAGAATCAGGACGCCGATGCGCTCCACGCGCTTGAGGACGCCGAGAACCCCGAGGCGGGTTATACAGGCGCGCCAAGGCGGTCGCTAAAGTCCGCTTTGCTGTCAATTACCCTCGCGGATGTGTCCATGTCGCTTGATAACGTGCTTGCGGTGGCCGCAATCGCGGATGGGGATCAGACAAAACTTGTCATCGGGCTGGGGCTCGCCATACTGCTTATGGCGTTTGCCGCGACCTTGATTATGCAGCTTTTGACCAAATACCCTTGGATTTCTTGGCTTGGTCTTATCGTGTTGATCTATGTGGCTGGCGACATGTTCTATCGCGGTGTCGTAGACGTGAATTACGGCGTTGGTCCCTTACTGGGGCTGATGGAAGGATGGCCCACCGGAAAGGGCGGCCATTAGCGCAACGGCGCGGCCTAAGAATTCAACCGATTGCTGCGGGCAACCGCAGACAGTCGAAAGTTGAAAAAGGCGGGATGAGATGCCTTCTGCATCCGGCCAATAAAAAAATGACGAAGGCGTAAAACTAGGGAGGTTCATCTGATGGATCTGAAAAAAGTAACGACAGGTTTGGCGGCAACCGCTGTTGGCCTAAGCATGCTCGCTTCGGCAGCATTTGCACAAACGACCATTCGCATTCAGTCGGTGATCTCGGCGAAAGCGGATGAAGTTGTAATGCTTCAAAACTTCGCGGACGATGTGACGGCATTGACTGACGGCGAAGTGGTGTTCGAAATCCTGCCCGCAGGCGCGGTTGTTGGTGTCAAAGAAACACTCGACGCGGTTGACAGCGGCCTGATCGAAGGCGGCTTTGCATGGACCCACTACTGGTCCGGCAAACACCCAGCAGCCATGCTGTTCGGCTCTCCCGTTGCGGGTGCTGGCGTTGGCATCGACAACATCGCGTTTCTAAGCTGGTTCCAGTTTGGTGGTGGTAAAGAGCTTTACGACCAGCTTTGGGACGAGA
>CAZBBZ010000178.1:0-6189 GCA_964489925.1 uncultured Rhodobacterales bacterium | reverse complement strand
GACCGCTTCGTCATGGTCGAGGCGCGCTTGGGCGCGTTTGACGGGGGCAAGGTTGTCAAATTAAACGACAGCCCGTCGAGCAAAGTCGTAAACAACATCCGCCGTGCCATCGAAGATTAGCGCTTTGCGTGATTGAATTTACCGCCCACCCCTTGATGCCCCGCATCATCGCGCGCAAACTGGCGATCAAAACAATAGGGTGGACTGCACAATGTCTAATCTGGATGCGCGCGCTTTGTCGCGTCACTTTGATGCCGATGTGCAAGTCAACGGGTTGATTGGCGAAGGTCAGTCGAACCCCACCTACAAGATCACTCTCGATGGCGCGCCCCACTGTTTACGCTCCCAGCCGCGCGGTGACATTCTTCCCTCTGCTCATGCGGTCGATCGCGAATATCGCATTATGGCGGCCCTGCGTGACACCAGCGTTCCCGTGCCCCGCATGGTCGAACTGGTGGAAGACACTTGCGTAATCGGCACGAAGTTTTTTGTGATGGAATGGGTTGAGGGCCGCGTCACCAATGACAGCACGCTTCCCGGTCAAACCCCAAGCGCGCGGGCCGCAATTTATGCCGACGCTGCCCGCATCATGGCCGCGATGCACCAGCTAGACTGGGCTGCCATCGGGCTTAGCGATTATGGGCGGCCGGACGGGTTTTTTGCCCGCCAAATCGCGCGCTGGACCAAGCAATGGACCCTGTCGAAAACCCGCGAAGATTCGCATATCGAGTTCCTAAGCGGCTGGCTGGCCGAAAACCAACCGGATAAGCCGCAATCGGGTATCGTGCACGGCGATTTTCGGATTGGCAATCTGATGCTTCACCCAAGCGAGCCGCGCATCGTCGCTGTGCTGGACTGGGAGCTATCGACCATCGGTGACCCGCTCGCTGATCTTGCGCATTTCTGTTGCTTTTACGATCTGGATGCGGCCCATCTGAACGGGCTGGCGGATGCGGACCTTAGCGCGCTTGGTATTCCGAGCCGCGACACTTTCACCACCACCTATCGAAAGGGCGGCGGTTTAACCGCGCCCTTCACCGCCTTTCATCGCGCCTTTGCATTGTTTCGCTTCTCGATTATTTTCGAAGGCATCACCGCGCGCGCCAATGCAGGCCAAGCCGCCGGACAGAACGCGCGTGAAATCGGGGCGCTGGCGCCCATTTGCGCGGCGCGTGCGGCGGAAATAGCCCAAGGACATCGTTAAACACGGTAAGGACACCGGATGGATTTCGACTACAGCCCAAAGACCAAAGACCTGATCGCGCGCTTGAACGCTTTCATGGACGAACATGTCCTGCCCGCCAATCACGCGTTCAACGACGCGGTCGCGCGCGGTGATTATCCGATGGATCTGATTGATGGGCTAAAGGCGAAAGCCCGCGCCGTTGGTCTTTGGAACCTGTTCATGCCGTCCCTGCCGGAACACTACGAAGGCACGCGGGCAAGCAATCTTGAATATGCGCCCTTGGCCGAAATCATGGGCCGCCTGCCTTGGTCGTCAGAGGTGTTCAATTGCTCGCCCCCTGACACAGGCAATATGGAAATCCTCGAACGCTTTGGCACAGACGCGCAGAAAACCGAATGGCTAGACCCGATGTTGCGCGGTGAAATCCGCTCTATTGTGGGGCTGACCGAACCGGACGTGGCCTCGTCCGATCTGACCAATCTGGAAACCACCATCACGCGCGATGGCGATCACTATGTGATCCACGGGCGCAAGTGGTTTTCCACCGGGGCCGCCCACCCGAACGCGAAGCTCGCGATTGTCTTTGGGGTTTCCGACCCGGATGGCGCCGACAAGCACCGCCGCCATTCGTTCATTCTGGTGCCGCTTGATGCCCCCGGCGTGACCATTGAACGCAATACCGCGATCATGCACCACCACGCCCCCGAAGGGCATTGCGAGGTGATGTATGACCAAGTGCGCGTGCCGATCACCAACATGCTCGCCAGCGAAGGCGATGGATTTATGCTCGCCCAAGCGCGCCTTGGACCGGGGCGCATCCACCACTGTATGCGCACCATTGGCCAATGCGAACTGGCGCTGGAACTGATGTGCGACCGGGCCAGCAAACGCGCGACCTACGGCAAAAGCCTCGCCGATAACGACGTGATCCGTGACTGGATCGCCAATAGCCGTGCAGAGATTGACCAAGCCCGCCTCTTGATGCTGCAAACCGCATGGAAAATGGACCGCGATGGCCCCAAGGCCGCCCGCGTGGATGTCTCGGCGATCAAGGTCGTGGCCGCGCGTCTGCAAACCCAAGTTTGCGACCGGGCTATCCAGGTGTTTGGCGCGGCTGGTCTAACGGGCGATACGCCCCTGTCGCATCTTTGGACGCTGGGCCGCGCCTTGCGGTTCATTGATGGGCCGGACGAAGTGCATTTGCGCCTGATCGCGCGGGCCGAGTTGAAAAAAGCTCAAGAAAGCCAACGTCGTTTGGACATGCACTACCGCCGTGCGGATATGCCTTAGCGCCAGAAATCCCCCAAATCCCAAGCGCAAACTGTCAACTCACGATTTGCTCACTGCGAGCGCACTGCCTCGTGAAGTGAAGTGAAACGCCTTTGCGCTGATGCGATGCTATCGCTTGCCCGGCGGGACCAACAGCACTTGTCCCGCCGCGTTTTGGGCGATGGGCATCAAACCTGACCCTGAAACGTGTCTGATCGCATGGGGGCCGCGTCGCTTTTTGCTCTTCATGCTTGAAAAAACCAAAACCGGGGGGCGCCTTTTTGCCTGTGTACCAAAGCCTTCCTTTGACAAAGGGTAAACACATGAAACTTGTTAATCGCAGCCTAAAAGCTGCGGTGATTTCTGCGGGCGTTATGGCCATGCCATTTGCCGCGCAAGCGGTGACGCTGGAAATCACCTTCACCAATACCGCCGACATCGGTGGCCCTACGCTGACACCCGTGTTCACAGCCGTCCACAATGGCAGCTTTGACGCTTTTGACAGTGGATCGGCGGCAAGCGCGGCGGTTGAAGTCTTGGCCGAAGAAGGCAATCCCGCAGGGCTCATCGCTGATCTTGGCAGCGCGGGTCAAAGCGGCGTGATCTTCGCACCCCAAGGCTTTGCTGGCGCACCGCTGGTCGAGCCGGGCGAATCCGCGTCCATCCGTTTGGATGTGGACGGCAGCGTTGATCGCTACCTGTCCTATATGTCGATGATTTTGCCCTCGAACGATCAGTTCATCGGCAACGACGACGCTTTGGCTTACGAGCTGTTTGACGCCAGCGGCACGTTCTTGGGTCCGCAAACCTTCGAGATCACGGGCCTAAACGCCTATGATGCGGGGACAGAGCTGAACATCGGTCATGGCGCGCCATTCCAAGGGGCGTTTACTGACCCGGCGCAGGATGAAACTGGCCTAATCGGTGCGGCCACAGGCATTGATGTCTTTGCGGGCATCACTTTGCCCAATGGGACGATCTTGGATGCGGGTGCGATCAGCTATGCAGGCAATGGTGACTTCCAATTCGCCACAGTCAGCGTCGAAGCCGTGCCAGTACCAGCAGCCTTGCCGCTGATGCTTGGCGGCTTGGGTCTGATGGGCTTTGTTGGCCGCCGCCGCAAGCAAACGGCGTAAACAAAACGGCTGGGGGCGGGCAACGGCCCCCAGCCAATCTCGATCATTGTACCCAAAGCAATTCGGCCCTCGCAATTTTTGCGCGAATTTGATCTTGTCGCACAAACACCAAACAAGGCCGAACGAATGCCGACAAAAGATCACCGGGCAGGGCGCAAATGAGCCCCGAACTTCTTAGCGGGTTGATCCTGTTTGCATTGGTGTCCTCCCTCACACCGGGACCAAACAACCTGATGCTCATGGCGTCGGGCGCGAACTTCGGCTTCTGGCCAACCCTGCCGCATATGCTTGGCATCGGCTTCGGCTTCACGCTGATGATCGTGCTGGTCGGTTTGGGCGTTGCGGAAATCTTTCAAATCTGGCCCCAACTCAACCTCGCGCTCAAAATATTTGGCGTCGCCTATATGCTCTACCTCGCGTGGAAAATCGCCAACGCTGCCGAGCCGGGCAAAGCCAAATCCACCGCCAAACCGATGAACTTTTTGCAAGCCGCCGCCTTTCAGTGGGTCAATCCCAAAGCTTGGGCCATGTCGCTGACCGCCACCACCGTCTACGCAGTGCCAAGCGATCCAACCGGCGTTTTTTGGGTCGCAGGGGTGTTTGGCGCAATCAATTTCCCTTGCATCAGCCTCTGGACGCTTACGGGCATCCAAGTGCGCCGCCTGCTGAAAAACCCAATCCGCCTGCGCATCTTTAACTGGTCCATGGCCGGGCTGTTGATCCTGTCGCTTTACCCGGTGTTCCTAACCTGACGTGCAGCCACAAGCCGTCGCCGATTTCACACGATTAGGGCGCGGAAATTCCACAGCCGATTGATGCCGCGGACTGCGCAACTTATGCTTTGATCCATGTTAATGCGCATTGCTTCATATTTCGTCTGGCGCGCCATTCGCCCCTTCGCAATGGTGGGCGGCGTGGGCTTGGCCATTGGCGGCGGTCTAAGCGCGCAAAACCCAAGTGCAAAAATGCCGGTGTTCGTCGGGGGCGAAGCGCAATTTGATGCCTGCGCGTCCTATGGCGAGGTTGCCGGATTGAAACCAACGCCGGGCAACTTTTTGGCCCTGCGCAATCGCCCCTCAACCGACGGCAAACGCATCGCGAAACTTGCTAGCGAACAGAAATTCTGGATTTGCTCGCAAAACGGCGATTGGTTTGGGGTGGTCATCGCGCAAAACGGCAAAGACTGCGGCGTCAGCACCCCCCGCGTTGCCCGCCAACCCTACACCGGACCCTGTCGCGTGGGCTGGGTATTTGGCAAATACGTCGGTGTGATTGCGGGATGACACTGCGTTAATTCCGGTTAACCTGCCAAAAAACAAAACTGCGGAGACCAAAACCATGTCCAAAGCCCTGATCGTCGTGGATGTTCAAAACGACTTTTGCCCCGGCGGTTTGCTGGCCGTCGCAGATGGCGACGCGGTCGTGGACCCGATCAATGCGATGATGGGTGATTTCGACGCGGTGATCCTGACCCAAGACTGGCACCCCCGCGATCACGCGAGTTTTGCTGAAAACCATGCAGGTGCCGCCCCGTTTTCAACCACGCAAATGGACTATGGCACCCAAGTTCTTTGGCCGACCCACTGCGTGCAGGGGTCAACGGGCGCGGATTTTCACGACCGCCTAAACACAAACCGCGCAGACCTTGTGATCCGCAAAGGGTTTCGCGCGGCGATCGACAGCTATTCCGCGTTCTTTGAAAACGATCAAACCACCAAAACTGGGCTCGCAGGCTATTTGCAAAATCGCGGCATCACCGATTTGACCTTTGCGGGATTAGCAACCGATTTCTGCGTGGCATGGTCCGCGCTGGACGCGCGCAAAGAAGGGTTTAACGCGCAGTTGGTTTTGTCTGCAAGCCGGGCGATTGACCTTGAGGGATCGCTTGATGCGGCCCTTGCCAACCTCAAAGCGGCGGGCGTGACCCTCGTTGACGGCTAAGCCCGCGCTAGTTTACGCGCAGGCCGTTCTCACCCGAAAACGTGTCGCCAAGCCCCGTGCTGGCATCAACGATCGGACGGACCTTTGTGACCTCTAGGCTGGCCATAAAGATGAACGACACGCCAAGCAGCAACATAGCTGTCCATGTGAGTTTTGCCCCAAGCGAAACCGCAGGCCGCCCGCGCTGTGCAACTGTATCGGCAACGATCGCCGCTTTCATGCCCCCGGATGATGCCACTTTGGGCCGTACCGCCGGGCCGTTGCGATAAAAACTCTGCTCGGGCAGCGGCTCGTCTTGGACGGGCTGTTCAGGGGGTTTTACACCAATAGGCTGCGCCATAGCGAGCAAGGCTAAAAACCTGGCAAACTCGAACCCGTTCTTATGCGCGTTTTTCAACGGAAAATTGGGCAAATTTTCCGTCAACCGTGTAATCACATCAAGTCGCGCCTGTCCATCAGCATCTGGATAATACCCCGGCGCCGTGCCGCTATCATAGACATTCAAACCAAAACCGCTGGCGGCAAAAAAGTCCCGCACAACTTGATCCGCCCCGCGCAGGGCCGCCGCTGTTTCAGGGTCGCGGAACAGCGCAATAAAATTGCCGCGCGTCTCGGGCGATACTTCAAGCTTGGCAAGGTGTTCGTCGAAATCTTGAT
>CAZBBZ010000177.1:0-6225 GCA_964489925.1 uncultured Rhodobacterales bacterium | reverse complement strand
GCTGCGATCAGCGCGGCTATTCCAGATGTAATGCGATGCTGCAGGATAAAAATCGCCGGTACGGTCAGCACGATGATCAAGGTGCCAATCAACACCCCATACCCAATCGAGACCGCCAGCGGGATCAAGAATTGCGCCTGTAACGAGGTTTCCATGATCAGCGGATAAACCCCCAAAAACGTGGTCACAGAGGTCAGCAGAATGGGGCGAAACCGCTCTTTCGTGCCACGGATCACCGCCTCGCGCACCTCCATGCCCTTGCTCATATGTTCGTTAAACAGATCCACCATCACCAGCGAATTGTTAATGACCACGCCCGCCAGTCCGATGATGCCAAAAATCGACAGGATCGTTAGCGGGATGCCCATAATCAAATGCCCCGTGACCGCGCCAATCAGCCCCAGCGGGATCGCAAACATCACCACGATGGGCTGCACGTAGGAGCGGAACACCAGTGCCAGCAGAGCAAAGATCACGAATAGCGCGATGCCCAAGGCTTGCATCAGGGCGGCTTGCGCGTCCCCTTGGGTGCGTTGTTCGCCGCCCAACTCCACGATCAGATTACTATATTGCGCCTGCAAAGGGGGGAGAAGTTCGGTCTGAATAATCGTGTTGACCTCTTGGCTGGTGGCCACAGAGGTGTCCAGGTCGGTTTTAATCGTCGTCACTTGCCGCCCGTTGCGCCGCAGAATTTGCGTCGGTGCCAGACCCTCTTCGATATAAGCAATCGCGCTCAGGGGCAGCAAATCACCGCTTTGCGTGGCAATCCGCGTGTCCAGCAAATCCGACAGGCTGTTCCGCTCGTCCTTTGGAAAGCGCACCGTGACCGCCACATTATCCGCCCCGCGCTGCACCTTCGTGGCCTCAACGCCAAAGAAACCCGCACGGGTTTGCACCGCGAGGTCTTGCAAGGTCAGCCCGTAAAGACGCGCTTCCTCGCGCAGGGCCAGTTTATATTCCAAACGCCCCGCCGAATTATCATCGCGGATCGAAAACACTCCGGGAATATTGCGCAGCTGATCGCGAAGTTGCGTCACCACCGGGGTTATATCTTGGCCATCGGGCAAGGATAACTCCACCGCCACCGGATCGCCCGCACCGATTAATTCCGCCGAAACCGTCAGTTTGTTCACCGAGGCGACCTGCCCAATGGCCGCACGCCACATGGTTTCAAATTCGCTGGAACTCCAGTCGCGCAAAGTGGGATCGGTCAGTTGCACGACCACATTGGCCAAGGTTGCACCGCCTGCCGCTGTGCCGCCTTCGGGACCGCCCGCGGCAACCCCTTGGCCGACAACCATATTGATGCCGTTAATCACTAAGGGGGCATCTTCGGGCAAACGCGCTTGTAAATCATCCCCCGCCTTGATCGCTGCAAGGCGGACATCTTCGGCCACCCGCTCGGTCATGGCAAAGGTCGTGCCGTCGTTCATTTCAATCGAGGCGGTGACAAAATCACTGTCGATTGACGGGAAAAAGTTAAACTTCACATAGCCATGCGCCAGCAACCCCACGGTCAGCATCATTAAGGCCACGGACATGGCAATCGGGATCAGCACCGCCAGCCCGGATGTGGTGAACCGCAGCACCGCATCAAGGGGCGCGCGGATGAACCATTGCAGAACCGCATCCACCCCCCCGCGAATAATCCGCAAGGCACGAAACACGACGTTCGGTTTGTAATCGGGCGACACATCAAGTCGCGACAAGTTGCGCGGCAGGATCACCAGCGCTTGGATCAGCGACAGGGTCAATACCACCATCACCACCACAGGAATGTCCGTCAGAAACTTCCCCAAAGTGCCGGGCAGCTGCATCAACGGCCAAAACGCCACAATGGTGGTCAGGGCGGAAAAGATCACCGGGATCGCGATGCGCTGGGTGCCTTTGACCGCCGCTTCGACCGGCTTCAGCCCAGCCTCGCCATTTTTATAGACGTTTTCGGACACCACGATGGCATTATCCACCACGATCCCAATGGCTAGAATAAACCCAAACAGCGAGATCATATTGATCGACATGCCCAAAGCGCCCATCACGATAAACGTCGCGGCAAAGGACACGGCAATCCCCATAGCCGACCAAAAGGCGAGCCGGATATCCAGAAAAAGCGCGAGGCAAAGAATAACAAGCGCCAGACCAATGGCCGCGTTTTCCGTCAGCAAATCCACGCGGTCTTGCAGGTTTTCGGCATCGTTCTGCCAGACAGTGGCTTCCAGACCTGTGGCCAGTGACCCGCGATAACTGGTGTTTAGGTGTGCGATGGCGCTCTGGACAATAGTCAGCACCTGTTCATCGCCGACCCGAAAGACATTGACCGAAACGGCACGATCACCGTTGAAACTGGCAGAAAGATCCGTGTCCTCGAACCCGTCAATCACCGTGGCCAGATCGCGCAAATAGACCTTGCCGCCGTTCTCATCCGTGCGCACCACGATGTTTTCAAAATCAGAACGGGTATAATTGCGCCCCGTGGTGCGGATCGGGATTGCCACCGTATCCGTTTCAATCGCCCCACCGGGCAATTCCAGTGAGTTTTGGCCCACCACGGCTGCCAGTTCAGCCAGCGACATGCCATAAGCGCGCAGGGTGTCGCGGTTCACCTCGATTGAAATCTCGTAGTCGCGGGTATTGCCCACCTCGACAAATGAAATGCTCGGCAAAGCGACCAATTCATCCTTCAGCCGCTCGGCTTCTTCTTTCAGCACCCGCTCCGGCGCATCCCCATGCACGGCAATTTCAAGCACCCGCGTGTTGTTGGACGCCTGCAAAACCACCGGCTCATCCGCATCGTCGGGAAACACCGTGATCCGTTCCACCTCGGTCTTAATTTCTTCCAGCTTTTCCGCAATGTCCTCACCGCGCAGAAACGACACCGTGACCCCGCCGCGCCCTTCGCTGATCGAGGCCGTCACATCGTCAATCGCATCCACCCCTGAAATTTGATCCTCAATCGGGCGCACGATGCTTTCTTGGATTTCAATCGGGGAGGCACCGGGATAGCTGACCGAAATGCTCACCGTATCAAGGGTGAACTCAGGAAAGGTCTTTTGCGGCATCTGCAGCGCCGTCAACGCGCCCAAAGCCACCACGAACACCATGGTCAGATTGGCCGCAACCGGGTGTTCTGCCATCCATTTGATGATGCCGTTCATGGGGCTACTCCGCCTTTAGCTGTGCAGATTGGGTGGCGCGCGCGCCGCTCAAAGCTTTCAAAGCCGCCGCTTTTTCCATCTCTGCCACATCGCGCAAGGGCATGCCTTCGCTGGGGGTAGAAAGAGCGGTCTTAATCAGCCGCGCGCCATCGGGTTGGGTCGCGATCTGCACATAAGAAGTTTCCCCATCCACATGGATCAAATTGGCCGAAACCATCCGCAAACGGCCCTTGTTTTCGCCGTTTTCATCCGCGTCCTCATCTGGGTCAAACATCCAAAGCTGATTGCCCCCCTTTAGGGCCGTGGACGGGATCGGATAGGTGCTTTTGGGCTCCAACCCTTCGATGATCACTTTGGCAAAAGCATTAATCAGGGCAGGGGGCGCGCCAGATGCCAGCTCGCCCGTTCCGGCCGCTTTAACCAAGGCCACATCGTTCAGTTCCACGGTGACGTTCAAGGTCCGCGTGCGCCGATCAAGCGCTGAGGCCACCCGCGTCACCCGCGCATCCCAGTCAAATTCCTGCCCCGCAAAGCGCACCCGCACCGTGGCCGCCGCTTCTTGGCCTTCAAACAACCCCGGTATCAGGGCCGCGTCCGCCTCGCGCACAGGCACATCAACTTCCATGCGGTCTTGGGTGAACAGCTCCGCAATGGTCTGCCCGCCACCTACAACCGTGCCGATCTCTGCCGCTTTGGACAAAACCGCCCCATCAAAAGGGGCCAGCACAACCGTATTGCTTAGGGCCACTTCCGCAGATTGCTTGGCCGCCTTTAGACTGTTCAAACTGGCCTCAAGCTCTGCTTTTGCAGACAAGAGCTGGTCCAGCGCCTGTTGGCTGGCCACACCACTATCGCGCAGGGATTGCGTCCGATTTAGCTGGGTTTCATTCAGATCAAGCCGCGCTTGGGTGGCAGCGATATTCGCTTCTGTTTGCACAAGGGAGGCGCGTTGCGAACTGTCATCGAGCCGTGCCAAGACATCGCCCTTCAAAAAAGGCCCCTGGCTGGTGATCGCCGGATGCAACTCCGTAATCCGCCCCCCGGTTTGCGAGGATAAGCTCACTTCGCGAAACGGCTTGATAAACCCTTCGCCCCGGATCGGCAGCGGCGTGACCAGCGGCGTCAATGTCGCGGTTTCAACAAGCGTGACCGGGCGCTCAACCGGGGTTACTTCGACGATTTCTCTGTTTTCGCCCAAATATTGAAACCCAAGATACCCGCCAACAATCACAGCGGCAGCAATGGCGACCCAAAAAATCTCTCGAACTGCGGATCCCATGAACCCAAATATCTTTTTCATTTTGTCCCCGTGACAGTTTGGATGGCCGACTCAACTTATTTCGATAAACGCAAATGACCAAAGAGTCATTTAATTAATGACCCGTGGTTCAGTAATTGTCATCTTACGTCTTCCTATGGTATACGCCCCACCAACCAACTTGGTTCAGAAACTGTTGTAAAAAGTACCAGCCATGACCACAGCACCTGTGAAACCGCCAAAAACCCGGCGCCGCAAAGACGCCCGCCCCGGAGAAATCATCGAGGCGGCCATGTCAGAGTTCACAGACCATGGATTCGAACGGGCCAAACTTGCCAACATCGCTGCGCGCGCGGGTATCGCTAAAGGCACGATCTATTTGTATTTCGACAGCAAAGAAGCGCTGTTTGAAGAAGCGGTGAAAACCTATGTGCTGTCTGTGATGGACGCGGTTGATGCCGATATTACCCAAAAGGATGGCAATACCGATGCGCTGATCCGCAAGCTGGTCGCGCGCATTTATGACCATCTCGTCGACTCGCATGCCGGGACGATTATGCGCATTCTAATTATCGAAGGGGATCGCTTTCCCGAACTGGCGCAACGCTATCATGACACGGCCATTTCCAAAGGTCTGGCCGTGCTAAAGCGGTTTTTGTCCCGTGGCATTGCGCGCGGTGAAATTGAGGAAAGCGCCATGACCAAAGTCCCCGAATTGCTGATTGCCCCGACCATGTTTTTTGTCGTCAATCAAATGGTGTTCAGCGCGCAAAAGCCACTCGACCGCGACGCGTTCTTTGAAGGCCATGTGGATATGATTATGCGCGCGCTAAAGCCCGCTTAACTTGGCGCTCTTGGGAAGACCTACCGCCCAAAGCCGCCAAAGCTGCCACGCGGGTCCGGGTCAAACCCAAGCCAACCTGCGATCACTTGCTCGATATGGGCGGCAATCCGGTCCTTTTGCGTAACCCCCCGTTGTTCGGCGCGCAAAGCTTCGTCGCCAGTTAGCGCTTTCAAATCCGCACGGATCACATCGGGAGGCGTCAGCTTTTCGCCCGTCCGTCCGTCATAGACTTGGGCCATAAACGTAATGTTATGCACACCCGATGGCGCATTATAGCGCGCGCGGCGGGTCAGGGCATGAAATTCCAACACCTTTAGCGTAATCGTCACTGGCGCACCGCGATTAAGCCGCTTTGCCGCCCGATCTGCGCCCGCATGGATCACATCGGCCACTTGCAAGTAACGATTGCCCGGAGGGTCTTCTTGCCAAACAATATCCGCATCGGGCGCAAAAGAATTTTCCTCTGACACGGTCAAATGGTCCGGCACGACAACCAGCACTTTGCCATAGCCCCAATTACGCGCAATATCGCGGGTGATGGTGTCGGAATAATCTGTTTTCCAACCACCGGACCCAACGCACCCCCCCAGTAAGAGTACGATCAGGGCGGGAAAAACTTGAAACATGCGCATTGTTAAGCGGCCTTCACTTTTATTGAGCGACGATTTGGACGTGTTTTGACTTATTAGCGAGTTTTTACACAGATAAAACGGATAAATTACGGCACGCGCGCCGGCTGCCCTTTAATTTACGCGCAGCCTGATCCGCTTTTTGAATGTCGTGTTGCATGTCGCGTTCAATGTCCGGCGCCGCAAAATGATTTTCTTAAAATGGAGTGGAATCGGTTTAACTATCCGCAACGCCTCGCTATAACCTCGCCCCGTTAGTTCAAATTTATCGGGCATCAGTGACATGGCGAATGTGGTAGTGATCGGCACCCAATGGGGTGACGAGGGCAAAGGCAAGCT
>CAZBBZ010000176.1:0-6238 GCA_964489925.1 uncultured Rhodobacterales bacterium | reverse complement strand
CAATTGGTTTTGGAAACGCAAAAAAAGGCAACCGATGGTCGCGGTGTCGCCGCCAATGCGGTGGGCGCAATGGCACAAATCGAAAAGAGCTCAACCAAGATCAACGACATTATTTCGGTGATCGACTCAATCGCGTTCCAAACGAATTTGTTGGCGGTCAACGCCGCTATTGAAGCGGCACGCGCGGGCGATGCTGGCAATGGGTTTGCGGTGGTTGCGTCTGAGGTGCGCACTTTGGCACAAAGATCGGCAGATGCGGCAAGCGATATCAAGGATCTGATTTCAAGTAGTTCAAAACAGGTGAAGGACGGGGTGAAACTTGTCGATGCAACCGGAAATGGATTGCAAGAAATTATCGAAGCCGTGGATTCGATTTCTACCACAATCAAAAGTATCTCTGACGCTAATACCGAACAGTCAGGCAGTGTCGCGGAGATCAACGCGACGATTACCCAGTTGGACTCGATGACTCAAGAAAATGCCGGTATGGCTGATCGAAGCGCTGGAGCTGGACAAGCCCTTACAAAAGTTTCCGGTCAAATGGGGGCGTTGGTGAATTCATTTTCAATTAGTTCCAGCGCGCAGAATGCCGCGTCTCAAAAAAATGTTGAGAGCGGCAATAAAAAACGAGTCAATGCGCGACCTGAACCGAAGAAGAACTCGGTATCGGAGCAGCCGACTGCGGCAGAGGTGAAACTGGTCGGCACACCAGACGACGGGCAAAAACGTAAAGTTGCTTCTAAACCTGTTGTTGGTGAAAACCTTGAGGAAGACGCGGCTCCTTCGCCTGAGAATAAAGCTGATGAAGATTGGGAAAGTTTATTAAATAAAAATAACGACGTCAAAGGAGCGCCGGTGCAATTTGCAAAGGTGTCTGGCGAAGACTGGAGCGATTTTTGACGTTTCGAAATATTACTGGTTGCAGGTCAGTGTCCGACCACGGGATATTCCCTGTTCTGCACAACGGGCGGTTTTCCAATCACCAAATGTCGCGCTTGGGTCAACTTCAGTCCATTTAGGATGCCCGTTCGCTTTTAGATCGCCTAATTTTTGCGCCACCAAATTCGTCACTTGCGACACTGCGTTACAGTTTGCCTCATTATAACGGTTGCGACTTGGAGCATAATCATAAGCAAGCATAACAGCGCGAACAGCGACTGTTGAAACGTCACTGTCCATAAAGCTGTATGTGTCTGCGGCAATCGTGGCAGGTTCGTAGACCGCCGCTAAAACGGGATCATCAATGGGCAGCAAATGAATTTCGGAAAAATCTATACTCTCTTCGGCAAATACCGGCGAAGGTGCGCCATCCACAAAAAAGAGAGCGTCGATTTCACCGCGTTCAAGTGCTCCGAGCGCGGTATCTGGATTTTCGGCAATTCGCACGACATCACTTATCGCGGACAAGTCGAGAATGACCGTGGCAGTTAAAAACGTGCCGCTTTCTTGATCCCCGATCGCAACACGCTTGCCCGCCAAATCGGCAAAACTTGCAATGTCTTTGCGTGCTAGAACTTGGACTTCTTGAGGATAAAGCGGGAAAGCCACAGTAATGCCGCGCATCGCCCGCTCAATATCAGGCACGTCTGGTTCATACGTCCGCAGATATTCAAGAACGTCGCTTTGAATGACGCCAAACTGTGTGTTGCGCCGCTTTTTAACCGCCAAAAGATTGTCCAAGGCGCCAGATGACTGATAGACCGTCATCTCGACCCCACAGCTTTGGCCAATTTCCTGCAATTCTTCGGTAATTTCTAGGCTCGTGCTCTTGTTCGGGCCAGCCATAATATTAATTTCGGCCGTTTGCGCGCGCGCCACGCCCGCAGCAAGCGCAGTTAAAGTCAAGCTAAGACATAGGAATCGAAAAACGCCAATCATCATAGAACTACCGATTAGTACACAGCGTCAGGCTGCGCAATAATACCGCGAGCGTATGACGATTTATCGTGCCGGTTACACCTTGAAGTGCATCAGTTAAGCACTCGCCTTCAGCAATCCGAGTTTGCAACTCGTCGATCTGCCTTTCTTCTAGCCCCGATAGACCCGGTGCACGAGACAGGGCGGTTTCAACCACAACCGCGTCACGGGGAATGAACCCAGTTTGCGTATTGGGAGCAAGGTCTTGGGCCGCAATGCTCGCAGCATTAGGTGCCGGTTCCAAAGACGCGCTTAAAGTCGCGTCGTCTGTTTCATTCGGCGATTGTCGGCCGCGCAAGGCTGGCAGACTGGCAAGGGTCCCGCGCGGTGCATTTTCAATAGCGTTTTCGATTTCACGGTCCAACGCAATCAATTGGTCGCGACGTTCTTGAATGCGATCTTGGGTGCGCGAGAGCGACTTTTGCGCTGCCAAACTTCGCTGCAGGATTTCATCGATCTCAATATTCAATTCTGCACGCAAGACGGCTTGATTTGCGAGGTCTTCGGTCACAATATCAAGTTCAGAATTCAGCCGATCCGCGCGCGCCACCCGGTCGTCTAAATCATCGGGGAGGTTCGCGATGGCAGATTCAGTTTGCTGTTTTTCAGACCGCAGTTGCATTAAATTGGACATCAACGACGCTATTTCTGTTTCCAGTTTTTCTTTACGCACCTGGGCGGCTTCAACACTTTGAAGTATTTCGGCTTGCTGCGCGTTAAGCGTCAAAGATTGGTCGTCCAAAACAGAGGTTTGCGTTGTTAGGTTTGCGCGTTCAGACCGCAGCGTCGCGATTTCTTGCGTTAAAGCGGTGCGATTGCTTTGTAGTGTTGCAATTTCGCTTTCCAATTCACCCAAGCGGGCGCCGGTTTGATCAACCAATTGGGTCGCGTCTGTTGCTTTTTGTTCCAGACTAGCGAACTCGGTCAAAGCAGTCTCGCGCTCGGATTGCAGGGTGGCAACAGCTTGTTGGGTTTCGGCAAGTTGTGACTGAGTTTGGGTCAAATCTGCGGTCGCGTTTGCAAGCGCGCGCTCTGCTTCGGCCTTTTCATCTTGCACGGTCGTTAGACGCGTTTCTTGCTCTGCAGCAGCAATTTCACTGGCCGAAATGGTTTCCGACAAGGTTGCAAGTTCTTTTCGTGCGACGTCAACATCGCTCGTGATCGTATCCAGCAGGGTGCGCGCGCTACGTAAGCTGGTTTCGGCCTGCGCGGTTTCTGCGTTCACCAAGGCCAGACGTTCTTGCGCTGCTGCGGAGCGGCTATCAGTTTCTGCGGCCGTATTGGACGCTGACAACTGACCGGATGCCAAATCTTGTAAGATTTGCGATAATTCGGCCCGCCGTTCGCTGACCTGTGTGCTGATTTCGCCAAGGCGTGCTTTGGCGCTCTCAGCATTTTGCTGCGCTAAATCTAATTCCGATTTGGACTGTTTGGTTTCCAGATCAATTCGAGTGCGCGCGCTTTCTGCGGCGGCCAGTTCTGCCTTTGCGGATTCCACTGCCCGCGTAATACGCGCCAGCTCAGCGCGCGCGGCTTCGTTTTCGCGCGTGAGTGCACGAGATACACTTTCTGCACTTCCATCAAGCGTAGAGACAACAACCGTTTGGTTTTCGCCAATGAAACCGGGAACGGGTTCTGGGGCGCGCACCGCAATGCCGGGGTTGCCCGAGGGCGGCAAATCAGAGGGAACGCTGGTCAAGGTGCCTTGGCGCACGCCGGAGTTATTTCCGAAATCGGTCGTGCTTTGATCAAGCGGGTTTGTCGCAACCACCACAGGGTCGCTTGGCTTTTGGGTTGTGCCAGTAACTTCGGCCACAGTGTCATTTGGCTGCCCTTGCAACGCCGACAATGCAGCGGCACCCGCGCCGCCAAGAAGCAAGCCGCCAATGAACAATGCCGCGCCAAACGGTCGCGCCTTTTTTTGCGCGTCTTTGGCTGACTTTAGTTCTGGAACCAATGTTGACGGGTCAGCGATAGAATTTGAAGGCGCTTTGTAGTCGCGCTCTGCCGCAAGTGGTTCGTCAGCCTTGAACTGAAATTGCTCGCTGGAGCCGATCACTGCATTTGGCTTCTTGGGCGCGGATGTGCCAAAGCCTGCGGGCGCAACTGCAGGCTTACCTGAACTTGCACGGGACGCGGGATCACCAAGAATTTTGTCAGGCAACGGTGCCATTTGGGAACGAGGCGCTGCTGCGCTTTGATCCGGCTGCACCGGGGGAGGCACTGGAGCGGTGGACGGTTTTGCCTGCCCATTTGGTTGGGTGCCGGGCATCGTTGGTGTGGCTGCGTTTGCAGTCGGCGCGGTGCCGCTACTGTCTTCGGGCTTGTTGCGAATTCCCATCGCCCAACGCAAAAGCTGCTGTGGATCTTCGCTTTCGCGAATGGATTTCGGGAGTTGGTCGGCTCCGCCTACAACATCGGCAGTTGGGCGGCTTGGGTTTTTACCCGGTTCGCGCGCTTTAGCGGCATTGGCCGTAAGCTTGGCAGGGTCCAGAGATTCTTTTTCTTGTGGCATAAGCTCGCGAACATTGCGCATGTTCACGACGTTGATTTTTTGAGCTTTTGCCTTTTTAACGATCTTTTGGGTCACCAACATTGTCGGACCCGGCACGCCGTTGGTTTCGCGATAAATAGATGCGCAAGCAGCATCCTCAATCGTGATTTTACCTTTGCTTTGGTGTTCCGCCTCGTTTTTGATCAGCTTAAAAGACGCCTCGCGCGTCAGAGCTGGCACGGAAATGTTGTCGATCAGGGCGGCACTGTCTTCGCCCAACGCGGTCTTAATCCGTTCGAAAAGTTCCATCGACCCAGCGACAACGATCCGCGGTAAGTAACGCTTTTTGCGCTGAATGACCGCAATCTGCCCGAGCAGATCTAGCGCGGCATCGTCCAGACCATCCGCATCGTCAATCAAGATGACAAGTTTTTTATTCGCGGCATCCAAGTCGAATAGGGCTTTGCTAATACCGGCAATCGCGCCGGGGTCATCTTTGAAATCGTTCTTAATTTCGAGTGACGCACAAACGGCGGTGCGCAGAGATTTTGCTTTTCCGTCCACAATGCGCAAAGCGCGCACGAGACATCCTTTGCCGAAATTACTGGCCACTTTTTCAAGAAAGGTCGTCTTCCCGGCACCGGTCACACCTGTCAGGACAACCACAGGCATGTCTGCCAATGCGGATTTCGCCAGAGCGACAAGCGCAGTCTTGCTGCGGTCTTGCCAAATCAGGCGATCTGGGGCGTCTTCGGTTTTGGCACCGTTCTTGGCCATGTTACTTTGATTTACGCTCATTTTAAGTGGTTCTTACAATGTCCGTTAATACGATTCGGCTCGGATCTACGCTGAAAGTTAACATTAACGGGATTCTAAACAGGAGTCAGGCAGCTACTTGCAATATTCTTTGAATATGAGCAACAATCAGCGTTAATTCGGATTAAGGCCTGCTTGTTTGAAGCCACTAAATTTGATATGAATTGAGTCTGTTAATCGTGTGTGGTTGTGATGCATCGTAAAGTTTTAATAGGATTGTCTGCAGCTTTGATTGCTCTTCGTTTGTCGACGGGTGCGGAAGCGGCTTTGACGAATTCTCAACTTGATGTGGTTGAGGAGTATGTGGCGACTGGAAACTGGGCGCGTTTGCGCGAGTATCTGTTGGGCAACCCAAGTCTTTGGTCCGGCGAAGACCCGTTGGCGGTCGAGTTTCGTAGGTTCCTTGATAACACCTCTAGCCTATATACAGCTTTGACCTTTCAAGACTCGATGTTTCCGGGTCTTGCTCAGGCAGAGATCGTTCCAGACCCCGTACCAGTGCAACCGACCACGCGTGAAAGCGCGTCTCAGTCTATTTATTAATGTAAGTTTCGTGGGTGCTGGGAGAAGTTAGATCGGCATAACCGTTGTCCTTGACCCAAACTCGCCCGGTGGAACAGCTGCGGCGGCGTCCCGTGAAATAGAAGTTTTATCAGCCCTTGGCCCGTTGCGGGTGGCGGGGCTATCCACGCGCATGTTTGCCAATCACGACCCGCATGTTGATTTGGCGCGCACCTGTGCCACCCTTGGCATCGAGATCGAGTTGGGGCGCAAGGTTATTTCTGATGATGTGATCATCTACCACAACCCTTCGTTTCTGAAATTTGAAAAGGGGCCCTTGCCTCGATTGATGTGCGATCACGCGATCATTGTGAACCACGATAACCTGTTAACCCCGCAAGGTTTGGAAAATTTTGACGTGTCCCAGTGTTTGGCGCTTTTGGATCAGGCATTGTTGTGTCGGCGCAAAACCATGGTCGCTGTATCGCCTTATAACTTAGATACGATTAA
>CAZBBZ010000175.1:0-6241 GCA_964489925.1 uncultured Rhodobacterales bacterium | reverse complement strand
TGGAAGGGCGACATCGTTACGCCCTAGCGTGCCCTTAAGGTCTTATTGGCAAACCACGGATGTGGTTTCCTGCGTCACGCCGTCTGTGGTGGTCGTTGATACTTCGACCTTACAATCGCCTTTGGGTTGGATGGATGCGGCGGCTTCGGCGGCTTCTTCGGCAGTTGCCTGACGTCCGTTAGCCCAGAAGCCATCGTATTCTTCGCCGGTTTCAAAATAGCGCATCAAACCTTTGCCCTGCCTTTGGCCGCGCGCAAATGAGCCCTCATAGACGTCTTTGTTGGCGTAAGTTGCGATACCTTGGCCGTCAATTTCACCAGCGGTCCATTCGCCTTCATATGAAAATCCATTGGCCATATCAATTTTGCCCTGACCTTCACGCTGACCGTCGACAAATTCGCCTTGATAGATGGTGCCATCCGCATAGGTGGCCACGCCGCGCCCGTGGCGCAAACCGTTTTCCCAAGTGCCAACGTATTTATACCCGTCTTCATAGGTCATCGTTCCCTGACCATGGTTCTTGGCGTTCTTAAACCCGCCTTCATAGACCAAACCGTTCACATAGCGCGCAATGCCATTGCCATCGATTACGCCGTTGACCCAGCCGCCCTCATATGTGGAACCGTCTGAATATGTGATCTTTCCGGTGCCATCTGGTTGATCCGCCTTAAACGTGCCAAGATAAACACTGCCATCCGGGTAGGTCACTTCGCCTTTGCCCTCTATGCGGCCATCAATCCAGTTGCCGACGTATTTGTAACCATCTGCCCCTGTAAAGGTTCCGGTACCATGGCGGCGATCGTTCAAAAACTCACCTTCGTAGACATCGCCATTGGCATAAACGGCTTGGCCTTGTCCGGTGCGTTTGCCTTGCAAAAATGCACCTTCATAGCGGTCACCGTTGGCTTGGGTTAGCACACCAGTTCCATCTATCTGGCCGCCCGACCAAGACCCGTTATACGTCAACCCATCTTGCATGGTTAAAGAGCCCGTGCCGTCGCGCAAGCCTGCGCGCACTTCGCCTTCATAAACCGCGCCGTCTTCTGGATAGATGATCGTAGCGCTGCCTTCTTTTGCGCCGCTCACCCAATCCCCGTCATAAACATAGCCAGAGGTTGCCGTTAGACGCCCGCGTCCATCATGGACTGCATTTTGAAAGTCGCCTTCATAGACAGAGCCATTTGCATAAGCCGCAACGCCTTTGCCTGTGATTTTGCCTTCGCGCCAATCACCTTCATAGGTGCCACCATCAGCAAAGGTGATTTGCCCCTGACCTTCGGGGCGACCATCAACGAAAGTGCCGATATAAACGCTGCCGTTTGGAAAACGCGCTTGGCCTTGGCCTTCGATACGGCCCTCGATCCATTCGCCAATATATTCATATCCACTGGGCAAAGAATATTTGCCTTGCCCATGTTGTTTGCCATCAAGGAACTCGCCTTCATAGACGCCACCGGTATCGTATTCTTTGGTTTGGATGGTTTTTTCTTGCGCCAAGGCGCTTGAGCTAAAAGAAACAGAAAGCGCCAATAATGCGCTGATTGCGGCCGCAGACGAAGTCGCTTTCACGTGATCCCTTACCGGACCCTTTTGCTGTCGGGCTGTCCGGTCCCCTGTTTGATATAATTTTTGTTCTGTCACTGAATGTAGAGAACGCAAGGGGTATGCTCAATTGATTTTTTGCGGATTTGCGCTTGCGCGCGCCTTTGTGTGTTTTTAGCGGATGATTTTTGCCAATTCGGTTCTTTAAGCGCTCTGCACAAAGGGTTATCTACGGGGCATGACACAGAAATTTCGAATTACACTAGCTCAGTTTAACCCAGTTGTCGGCGATGTAGACGGCAATGCGGATCGTGCGCGCGACGCTTGGGCCAAAGGCAAGGCGCAAAATGCAGATTTGGTGATGATGCCAGAGATGTCTTTAGCGGGCTATCAGGTCCAAGATTTGGTGACGCGCCCGGCCTTTATTGCTCATGTCGAGGAAGCAATTTTGGCGCTGGCCAAAGATTGTGCCGATGGTCCCGCCCTTGGGGTAGGGGGGCCAGCTTTGGTGGATGGGAAGGTTTATAACAGCTTTCGCATTTTGCAGGGCGGCAAAGAAACCGCCAATATCCTTAAGCATGACTTGCCCAATACCCATGTGTTTGATGAGCATCGCTATTTCGCCAGTGCGGATCCCCAAGGGCCGGTGTCTATTAATGGCGTGCGGGTCGGTATTCCGATTTGCGAAGATGCGTGGCATCCCGATGTGCCAGAAACTTTGGCCGAAAGCGGTGCAGAGATTTTGATCGTGGCCAATGGCAGCCCTTATTACCGCGGCAAGTTTGATCGGCGTATGAACACCATGGTGGCGCGCGTGGTCGAAACCGGATTGCCCATGGTTTATCTGAATATGGTGGGCGGTCAGGACGATCAGGTCTTTGACGGTGGCTCTTTTGTGCTGAATTCTGACAGCCAATTGGCGGTGCAGATGCCCTTGTTTGATGAAGCGGTGGAAACTGTTGAGTTTGACCTGGGCGCGAATGGTTGGGTTTGTGCGCCCGGTCCTAAAGCCGTGTTGGTTGATGAGTGGGAACAAGACTACCGCGTGATGGTGCAGGGTTTGCGCGATTACATGGGCAAGACCGGCTTCAAGAAGGTTTTGCTGGGGCTATCGGGGGGCATTGACAGTGCGATTGTTGCGACGATTGCGGCAGATGCCTTGGGCCCAGAAAATGTGCGCTGCGTGATGATGCCCTCGGAATATACCTCCCAAGCGTCATTGGGTGATGCTGCCGAAGTAGCGCGTAATCTAGGCGTGAAGCTGGACACCATTTCCATCAGCGAAGGGCGCAATGCGATCAGCAACACGCTGGAACCGTTCTTTGAGGGGCGCGCGCCGGATGTGACCGAGGAAAACATTCAGTCACGCCTGCGCGGGCTGTACCTTATGGCCTTGTCCAACAAGTTTGGTGAAATGCTGCTGACCACGGGCAATAAATCCGAGGTCGCGGTCGGCTATGCCACGATTTATGGGGATATGTCGGGGGGCTATAACCCGATCAAGGACCTTTATAAAATGCGGGTGTTTGAAAGCTGTCGCTGGCGCAATGCCAATCACCGGGACTGGATGATGGGTCCGAAAGGCGAGGTTATTCCGCCACGCGTGATTGATAAGCCGCCCACAGCCGAGCTGCGTCACGATCAAAAGGACGAAGACAGCCTGCCGCCATATGAGGTGCTAGACGGGATTTTGACGATGCTGATTGAAGATGAAGCGAGCATCGCGGATTGTGTGAAAGCGGGTTACGAAGAAGCGACCGTGCGCCGCGTGGAAAAGCTTGTGCTGATTTCTGAATATAAGCGGTTCCAATCCGCCCCAGGGCCGCGATTGTCGCACAAAGCGTTCTGGCTTGATCGACGTTATCCGATCGTAAACGGTTGGCGCGATCCGAGTTAGGAATTGCGACGGAAAGAAAGGTGCATTTCCTGTGGAATTCGCGCTTTTGCTTATTCTGTCAGTTTAACTTCTCGCCAAGGTGGAGGTCGAGCACAACAGGGTAGTGATCTGTAGGCCACTCCCCGAGAAATTGGCGTCGAATGACGGCAGGCGCGGCAGCTGGGCCTGCGTCACCGGCCCATCCGATATGATCGATTGCATCGAACAGGTTCAGGCCCCGATTGAAATGGTAGGTGGCGCCATCGACCGGGGCGAAGGTCACGCCCGCGCTCTCTAATATTTCCAGAGTTCGATCACCGATGCGGGCATTTAAGTCCCCCATCACAAAGACGGTTTCACCTGCATTCACCCAAGGCGTAATCCGGTCGGCGACAAGGGCGACGGACTTCAAGCGATTACTTCGACTTTTGAAATCGGTGTGGATGTTCACGGCTCTAAAGGTTGAATTCGTTCGCGGGTCCCTAAAGGCCGCCCAAGATGCAAAAGCCGGGTATGATCCGTTGAAGGTGCGCGCATAGAGAACATCGGGTGTATCCGAGAAAAAGAACCAACCTTGGTCAATCATCTGCAGTCGGTCGTCGCGATAAAGGAAAGGTTGCGTCGAGGGAAACACGGCCGGATCACCCACAGCCGCCGCAGCATAGGTCGGGTGTTTTGCCAGCAGCCAGTCGAGCGTAAGATTTTCTTGATCCGCCTCGCGGCCCGAGAAACTTTCCATTTCCTGAAAGGCAATTAAATCGGCGTCCATAAAGGAGACTGCAGCCGAGAGCGGTTCCTTGCGACGGTGCCAGTCACCCAAAGACCACGGCCCCTGTTCCTGTCTGACCATGATGTAATGGACGTTGTATGTCGCGACCCGAAGCGCGGATGGGTCCGCCTTCAGCAACGGGTCTGTGCCGGAGTTGCGGTAGACCTGCACGCAGGCCAGCAACACCGTCAGCGCCAGCAGGCTTGCAATTGTCTTTGATAGCCGCCGAAAAAAGGTGCGTGTAGACTTCATTGATTAGGACCTTATGCTGGCCGTCACGAAACGTCCATTGAGCGATTACAAGCGTGCTGCGCCAATTTTCGGCACAGTTGGCTGATTTTCAACGCGGCGCTGCGCCGTGTCAGGTCAGGTCAGGTATTTGTTAAACCAGCCAAGGGTGCGTTCCCACGCTAAATCTGCTTTTGCCTCGTCATAGCGGGGGGTGCTGTCGTTATGGAAACCGTGGTTAGCGCCCTCATAAATATAGGCCTCGTAGGTCTTGTTATTGGCTTTAAGCGCCGCTTCAAAATCGGGCCAACCTGCGTTGATCCGTTCATCCAACTCACCCATTTGCACCATCAGGGGCGCTTGGATTTTGGGCACGTCGGCTGCGGCGGGCTGGCGGCCGTAAAATGGCACACCGGCGGACAATTCGGGATAGGCGACCGCAATCGCACTAACCACGCCGCCTCCATAACAAAAGCCGACAGCGCCGACCTTGCCGGTGCCGTCGTCGCGCCCCTGCAGGTGTTCAAACCCGGCAAAGAAGTCGTTCATTAGTGCCGTACGATCCACTGTTCTTTGCAAGTCGCGCCCATCCGCATCATTGCCCGGGTAGCCGCCGACAGACGTTAAACCATCCGGGGCCAACGCCATAAACCCGGCCTTGGCCAGACGGCGCGCGACATCTTCAATATAGGGGTTCAGGCCGCGGTTTTCATGGATCACCAGTACGGCGGGCAATGGCCCTTCAACCTCGGCCGGGCGCACCAAATAGCCGCGTACATCACCGGTGCCGTTTGGCGACGGGTACATGATGTAATCGGCGTGAATATCGGGATCGTTAAAGGATACTTGTTCAGCCATCGCATAATCCGGGCTGAGCATCCCCAACAGAGCCACAGCCGTCACGCCGCCGACAGCAAATTTGCCCGCACGGTCCAGAAACTCGCGCTTGGTGATTTTGCCGTGCGCGTAGAAGTCATAAAGATCAAGAAGCTCCTGATCAAAGTCCTTGGCCGTCATCCGTGTCATGGTCCGTCCTCTCGTGGGCTTGGTTGTCTTATTATCTATTATGGTAGTGCGTTTGCCTAATCTTCAACGGGTACCACTTGTAAGTTAGCGGTAATCACCCGCAGACCAACGTCAGATAACTGGCTGGTTTTGGCGATCACACGGATTATTTCGCAACCGGCTGAGTCCTATTCGCGGATCAGCCGGTCTTGAGTTGAAGTCTTCCGCGAGTGGAGGTTCGACAAGGCCGCCCGTACTAACCCCGTATTAACAAAGCGCTTCACCGCCCCTTGGGGGTCATTTTCTGGGGGCGCGATAAGGTTTGTGACAACCGCCGCAGGACTCGCCAATCGCGCCCATTCCAGCTTTCAAAGCGTCAAGGCCTGTACCAGCAGCAGCCTGCATCGCCAAAGTGGCAGCTACAAAGTCAGCACCCTTTTGACGAACTTCGCTGCCTGCCGCCCAGATCGCAGGGAGCGCGCGACTGCCTTCGACACTGTCACTGTCGCTTCCCGGCAGCCAGTACCCCGACTGCGAGATTTGAGTTAGTGCCACAAGGCTGTTGGCCGCAGCAGAGGCCGCATCAGAATCATATGGAATTTCTTCTTTTGCCATACCGCCCAGCGTCGCCAGATGGAAAGAATAGAGCTGCATCTGCGCCTTACGCGCTTTGATTGCACTTTCAATCTGTTTATCGCTAATGTGGCCGTCGGATAAAGCCATAGCACCGATGGACACAACAACAGCAGAGATACCGGCAATTGCGGTCTTTTTCATAGTCTTGCTCCTAAATGCGAAATCGAGATTTATCTTGCCCAAAG
>CAZBBZ010000174.1:0-6253 GCA_964489925.1 uncultured Rhodobacterales bacterium | reverse complement strand
GGTTTTTATCCGTGCGTGCGGGTTTGAGCTGTGCCAGATTGCGAGAAACTGGGAGGATGACATGCCGATCAAGGCTTGCGTGTTTGATGCATATGGAACGCTCTTTGACGTGGCGGCGGCGGCAAGGATTGCCGCGACAGAACCCGGTCGCGCGGCTCTTGCAGAAAAATGGCCGGAGCTTGCGCGCATTTGGCGGCTGAAGCAGCTGGAATATACGTGGCTACGGGCCAGTTCGGACACGCACACCGATTTTTGGACCGTGACCCAAGACGGACTTGATTACGCGTTAGAAGCGACCGGGCTGGTTGATGCAGAACTGCGCGAGCGCTTGTTGGCGCTTTATTTTGAACTGGCCGCCTTTGAAGAAGTGCCACACATGCTGGCCGATCTGAAAAGCGCGGGCTTTCAGACTGCGATCCTGTCCAACGGCACGCCTGACATGTTGGACGGGGCCGTGAAATCTGCGGGTCTGGAAGAATTACTCGATGATGTTTTGACCGTGGAAAGCGTGGGCGTCTTTAAGCCTGCTCGGGCGGTTTATGAGCTGGTGACAAAGCGGTTTAATTGCGCCCCTGACGAGGTTTTGTTCGTGTCCTCCAACGGGTGGGACGCGGCTTACGGCGCGCATTTTGGATTTCGCACAGTTTGGGTGAACCGCGCGGGCGACCCGATGGATCGACTGCCAGCTAACCCGGGCGAGGTTTTATCAGACCTGCGCCCCATCCCGGAATTGGCCGCGCAATGAAGTATTTTACCAGTTCAGACGGGCTGCGGCTCGCGTATCGCGATGACGACAAAAGCGGGGGCAAGGGCATTCCCTTGCTCTGTCTTGCAGGGCTAACGCGCAACAGCCTCGATTTCGAATTTATGGCGCCCCATATACCCGACGGCTTTCGTCTAATCCGTATGGATTATCGTGGTCGTGGCGGGTCGGACCGTGACCCGAACCATCTGAACTATCATATTCCGATTGAGGCGCGCGACGCGCTCGAACTGCTCGATCATCTTGGACTGCCACGCGCAGCAATCATCGGCACCTCGCGCGGTGGCCTAATCGCCATGGCGATAGCGACTTTTGCCAAGGAGCGCCTGTCGGGGGTGTTTCTGAATGACATCGGACCGGAACTGCGCCCTGTCGGTTTGGACCGGATCATGGGCTATCTTGGCATTGATCCGGGCTATGCGGATTACGACCAAGCCGCCGACACCATTGCCGCCATTAGTGCGGATGATTTTCCCAATGTCCCGCTTGAAAAATGGCGCCGTGCGGTGACGCAGTGGTTTGATGAAACGCCAAATGGTCTCAAGATCAATTACGACCCCAAGCTGCGCGATGCGGTGCTGGCGCATTTCACTGAACCGCTGCCAGATGCGTGGCCGTTCTTTGATGCGTTGGCTGGTTTGCCGCTGGCGCTTGTGCGGGGTACAAATTCCGACTTGCTTAGCGAGGAGGCCGCGCAAAAGATGCGCGCACGGCGACCCGACATGGGCTATAGCGTTGTGGCAGATCGCGCGCATGTGCCGTTTTTGGACGAACCCGAAGCCATCGCTGTTTTACACGAATTTCTAGGAAAGCTCACCACATGACATCCATTGCAATGATCGAAGCAGCGGCCGCGCGTCTTGCCCCCGTGGTGCGACGCACACCGCTATTAAGCTCGCCATTCTTGGATGATCTCGCCGGGCGGCGTGTGTTCGTAAAAGCGGAATGTTTGCAGCACACCGGGTCATTCAAGTTTCGCGGCGGCTGGTCAGCGGTTTCCGCCCTTGCGCCAGATGTGCGCGCGCGCGGCGTTATCGCGTTCTCATCTGGCAACCACGCGCAAGGGGTGGCGCGTGCGGCCAGCTTGCACGGGGTGCCGTCCCTGATTGTGATGCCAAGCGATGCGCCTGCGATTAAGATCGCCAACACCCGCGCTTTGGGCGCCGAAGTGGTGCTTTATGATCGCGAGGCGGATAGCCGCGAAGAAATCGGCACAACGCTTGCGGATGAGCGCGGGCTGACCCTGATCCGGCCCTATGACGATGCACAAGTGATGGCCGGGCAAGGCACCTGCGGGTTGGAAATTGCCGAACAACTGGCGGGCGAAGGCGTGGACAAGGCCGATGTGCTGGTCTGTTGCGGTGGTGGTGGCCTGACCAGCGGCATCGCGATTGCCTTGGCTGACCGCGCGCCAGGGCTGACCGTCCGTCCTTGCGAGCCGGAAGGTTTTGACGATGTGGCCCGGTCGCTGATCACTGGATCCATTCAAACCAACGCCACCCAGCTGGGGTCGATCTGCGATTCAATCGTGACTGTCGCGCCGGGCGATATGACTTTTCCGATTCTAAAAGACCTATGCGGGCCGGGGTTGGTGGTTTCTGACGACGAAGCGCTGTTTGCTGTCGCTGCGGCCTTTGCCCGCCTGAAACTCGTGGTCGAACCGGGCGGGGCTGCGGCCCTTGCAGCCGCCCTATCGCGTAAAGATCAAATCGAGGGCGATGCGGTCGTCGTCGTCGCCACTGGCGGCAATATCGACGGGGCAATGTTTACCCGCGCGATCACCCAATTCGGAGATAAAACATGACCGATTTCACCATCGCCACTTTCAATGTGAAAAACCTGATCGGGGCGGACAAGGAATACTACCGCTTTGAGCAATACACGCCCGAAGAATACGCGTGGAAACGCGATTGGCTGACGGAACAATTGGTGTCCATGAACGCGGATGTGGTCTGCTTGCAAGAGGTGTTTGAACGGGACGCTTTGGCAGATGTTTTGCGCGAAACCAACAAGCGCGGCGGCGAGTTGAACAAGGATGTGATCCCCAGCCCCAAGGCGCGTTATGCGCGCAAGGCGATTTTCAAAAAGCTGGCCGTGGACCCCTACCCGTTTGAAGGCATGGCCTTTGCTCCCAACCTGAATGACGGTGAGCCGGGGCAACGCCGCCCCGGTCTCGCGATATTGTCCCGCTTTGGGTTCGTGGGCGAACCAGAGGTGGTGCAAGACCTCGACCAGCCACTCGACATCGAGTTTCCCGCATTGGGCGGGGATGGTTTGTCTGGCACCTACACCCTGAAACGCCTGTCGCGCCCGATTATGAAGGCGCGCATTCCTGTGGGCGATCAGGTCGTGACCGTGTTCAACATCCACTTCAAATCGAAACTCGGCGAGTTCATTCGACCCGAAGGTGCAGATTTCGCACCAGAGTCGGATTTGACCCGCTATGACGCCGCCGGGCGCGCGCTTGGGGAACTCCGCAGTGCCGTGCGGCGGATGGGCGAGGCTTATGTGCTGCGCCGCTTGATCTTGGAAGAACTTGAAGCAGGCAATCCGGTCATGGCGATGGGGGATTTTAACGACAGCGAACATGCGGTCAGTTCTGCGATTGTTGCGGGTGAGACGCCGTTTAAGAACTATTCGTGGATGCGCCGCCACAATGCGCAAAACCGTAGCGAGCGGTATTCAGAAGAAGAAAACGAACGGATCACAGCGGAAATTGAAGACGCGAAAATGACCAGCGCGGAAAAGCTGTTCGTGCGCAAATCTTTGCGCGATCTGGTCTATACCTCGGCCTTTGGAGGGGTGTTTGAAAGCATCGATCAGATTTTGATGAGCCGCCATTTCCATCCCGATAACGCCAAGCGGATTGGCGATTTGGAATATCTGTCCGTGTTTAACGATCATTTGACCGACGGCAGCCATCCAGAGGCACCTTATAACAAGCTTGCCTCCGATCACGGGCAGCTGATTGCGCATATGCGGGTGATTTGAGCGTCGCGCACCTGATGCGCATTTTCTAAGGGTTGATCCGTTTGAACTTCGCGTTACGCTGGAGCGAACCCCAACAGCGGAGACTTATTATGCCAAAGCCAGAAATCACCGAACGGGTAAACGGCCCTCTCGTTGTCAAAGGCGTGACCTCGATCAAGGCCCAAGATGGGTCGGACATCGAGATCAAAGAGATCATGGCGCTTTGCCGTTGTGGAGCGTCCAAAAACAAACCGTTTTGCGATGGCGCACATAATGAGGTCAGCTTTAAGAGCCGGGGCGGTAAAGCGGCAGGGCTTGATAAGCTGCTGACCTATGAAGGGGCCGAGGCCAGCGTTAGTTTCAACCCGCGCCTTTGCAGCCATGCGGCTGAATGTGGTCGGCTGGCCAACAATATTTTCAACCCTGCGCAAAAGCCGTGGATCCAGCCGGACAATGGCACACGGGCAGAGGTCGAAGCGGTGGTGGCAGCTTGTCCTTCAGGCGCATTAGCATTGCTCGAAAATGGCACGCGCCAGCATATGCTCGCGGATCGCGCTCAGATCGAGGTGGAAAAGAACGGACCCTATTGGGCCACGGGTTTTGTGCTGCCAACAGACCCGCAAGGGGAAGGCATGACCGAAGAAAAATTCGTACTGTGCCGCTGTGGGAAGTCGGGCAACAAGCCTTATTGCGACGGCGCGCATCGGGATGCCGGGTGGAAAGACGACGCTTGAGGTTTTGGCTCCAAGCGAACAAACAAAAGCTTACTCCACCACTTCCCCAGCACCCACGCCCCAAAGCGCGTTCTTGACGGTCCAGCCTTTGTAGCCGTCTGCCTCGACCAGACACCAGTCGAGCTCGCATTCTTCGATCAGGGCAACGACGCCTTTTTGCGCCCGCGCCATTGCTTTTTCACTGGTGTTGCGGCGGTAGTGGATGTTCTGCTCGCCTGTGAACAAAACATAGCGGGTGTTGGACAAAAACGCATAGTGGATCCAACCGCCCTGCCCTTCGACATCAACAACACGACGCCAATGGCCAAACTCTTGTTCAACGCGCAAGGGCAGGTTGATTTCCTGATAAATCCAGTCGATCCGATAGTTTGTGCCCGGACCGCGCCGCGCATGAACGCGCTTTTTGACCGAAACATAACGCGGCAGTTCTAAGCCAGTTACAGGACCAAGCACGGGTGCCGTTGCGGATACTTGCGTTTGCGCGTGCGTCACCGTGGGTATGCCCGGACCCCCTAAAAGGATCGCGATACTTGCTGCTAAGGCTTTTAAGCTCATACTGCCCTCTGATCGGCCATTTGTCCCAGCCTATTGTCACAGGGGGCATAAAAATGGTTCCCCCGGTGCCTGTTTTTCATCATATTACCAAACAAACGCGCGGCGAACTATAGGAATTACACATGGCGAATTCGGATTTGAAAGTGATTGTCACCCGACGATTGCCCGAGCCCGTGGAAACAAGGTTGTCAGAGCTGTTTGACGTTGAACTGAACGAGAGCGATGCCCCTATGAGCAAAGCCGCATTGGCGGATGCGGTGCGGCGCGCGAACGTGTTGTTGCCGACGATTTCAGATGAAATTGACGCCGGCCTTTTGGCCCAAGCCGGGCCGCAGTTACGCTTGGTGGCGAGCTATGGCGCGGGGTTTGATCATATCGACGTCCAATCCGCTTTGGCGCGCGGCATCTTGGTATCCAACACCCCCGGCGTTTCGGCCGAAGACACAGCCGACATGACCATGGCGCTGATTTTGGCAGTGCCAAGACGCTTGCACGAAGGCTCGACTTTTATGCAATCAGGCGACTGGCCCGGTTGGTCGCCTAACGCGATGCTTGGCCATCGCATTGGCGGCAAAAGGCTTGGCATTGTTGGCATGGGCCGCATTGGGCAAGCCGTAGCGCGGCGCGCAGCGGCCTTTGGCATGCAGATCCATTACCATAATCGCCGCCGCTTGCGGGTTGAAACCGAAGAAAGCTTGCAAGCGACCTATTGGGAAAGCCTTGACCAGATGCTTAGCCGGATGGACGTGGTTTCGGTGAATTGCCCGCATACGCCTGCGACCTATCATTTACTAAGCGCGCGGCGCTTGAAGCTGATGAAGCCATCCGCCTATTTGGTAAACACATCGCGGGGCGAGGTTGTGGATGAAAATGCTTTGGCCCGTTTGCTGGCAGCGGGCGATCTGGCAGGGGCAGGTCTGGACGTGTTTGAGGCCAATCAGGGCATCAATCCCAAGCTGCGCGACCTTAAGAACGCGCTGTTGTTGCCCCACATGGCATCGGCCACGATCGAAAGCCGGATCGAGATGGGTGAAAAAGTCATCATCAACATCAAGACCTTTGCCGACGGGCATCGCCCGCCTGACCAAGTTGTGCCTGCAATGCTTTGACCTTGCCAACGACCGTGCCAACAGCAATGACCGCGCCCATACCCCAACAACCCCTGTCAGGTATCCGCGTTCTGGACCTTACGAACGTGCTGGCGGGTCCATTTGCGACGCATCAACTTTGC
>CAZBBZ010000173.1:0-6267 GCA_964489925.1 uncultured Rhodobacterales bacterium | reverse complement strand
AAGTCTCTGTGTCTTTCGGTCAGGACGTTATTGAACACGCCCGGTCAATCAAGACGCCCCAAGAACAAAGGGCGCAAGCGCGTTCAGCTTTCGTTTGTGAAACAGGACTTGCGCGGCTGAAAGAAATCACGCGCCCGGGCATCACCGAAAACGAGCTTTGGGCCACCTTTGGCGCGATCAACGCCTCGCTTGGCGGGGACTATGTGGAAACGCGTCTGCTGGTGTCTGGCGAACGCACAAATCCTTGGTACAGTGAAGCCAGTGAAAAGCCAGTTAATGTCGGTGAGTTGGTGGCATTTGATACGGATATGATCGGACCCTACGGGTATAGCACCGATATTTCCCGCACATGGATGTGTCAGGACAAGCCCCCGACCGAGGAACAAAAAACGGTCTATAAAACCTCTTACGAGCAGGTTCACCACAACATGGCGTTGCTGAAACCGGGCCTTGGGTTTCGTGAATTGGCTGAAAAGTCGTGGAAAATCCCGGATCGCTTCGAAGAATTCGAGGTCGGCGTCATTATTCATGGCATCGGCATGTGCAATGAATATCCGCAGGTGGCGCCGCTTAAGTGGTTCGACCAAACTGGCTATGATGGGGAATTCCAAGTTGGCATGACCGTATCAGTGGAAAGCTACATCGGTGAAAAAGGGGCCAAAGAGGGCGTCAAACTGGAAGAAATGGTGCGGATCACCGAAGACGGCTGCGAGTTGGTCGCCAAGTTTCCTTTTGAGGCAGACCTGCTGAATTAGGGAAAATCCTAATGAAAATCCCGTCCCATCGCTGATAACGCGCTAGGCTTATTGTGAAAGCCCGCGACCACGCTTAGACTGCCTCGAAGATAAGAGAACTATAAAACAGGCAGTTCGCGTAAATGAAGTCGGTACTCTGGGCACCCTATGCTGTGCTGGTGCGTCTGATGCGCCGCTTTCGGCGTATGCGGGTACGTATGCGCGCGCGCGCGCCGCGTCTGTCGTTCAACCCCCAAACATTTGTGTCCCATCCGGAACCGCAATCCATAGGTTCGTTTGCCCGTGGTCGTCAGATGGTTGCCGGAAATTTCCAAATCGCTGGCCAAGTGATTGAGGCGCCGGGCCGCTCGATTTGGGAAATCAGCGATAAACCAGAGGTGATGGATATCCTCCATTCATGTGCTTGGGTCGATGATATGGCTGCCACGGATGCGGATGGTCGCCGCCTATTGCAGGGCTGGATCACCGATTGGATCCGTCGCTATGGGCGCGGGTCTGGTGCGGGCTGGCGACCTGATTTGACAGGGCAGCGTTTGATCCGGTGGATCAGCCATGCGCTTGTAATCCTTCAGGCCCAAGACAAAACAGCCTCCACCGCGTTTTTGCGCTCTGTCGCGCGCCAAGCGCAATTTCTGTCCAAGACATGGCATATGGCAGAACCAGGATTGCCGCGCATCCAAGCGCTGACTGGTATGATTTATGCAGGTCTTGCCCTTGAAGGTATGGACAACACCTTGCGCCCGGCGATCACGCGGCTGGGCAAAGAATGTAAGCGCCGCATCAAAGCGGACGGGTCCATCGACAGCCGCAACCCGGAAGAGTTGCTAGAAATTTTCATCCTGCTGAATTGGGCGCGTAAAGTGCTGGAAGGCACGGATCACAAGCCCGACAAACGCCATTTGGCGGCGATCGAACGCATTGCGCCAACCTTGCGCTCGCTTCGTTTGGGCGATGGCGCCTTGGTGCGCTTTAACAGCGGCGGGCGCGGGCCGGAAGGCTTGCTCGACATGGCCTTGGCCGAAAGCGGCGTGCGGGCAACTGCGGGTGACGAGCCGCGCATGGGCTATATGCGTATGGTCGCGGGACGCACCACGCTGGTGATGGATGTGGCCTCGCCACCTCGTGGCAGCGCGTCTAGCAATGCCCATGCTGGCACGCTTGCCATTGAAATGTCATCGGGCCGTTTGCCGATCATCTGCACCTGTGGGCCGGGTAAACATTTCGGCGCGCTTTGGACACGTGCCTCGCGCGCCACGGCGTGTCATTCGACGGTCACGGTCGAGGACACGTCCTCTGCACAGATTTGGGACAGCGGCTTTGTCGGTGATACCTTTGGCGAACGGCTGCAAAATGTGCCTGATATTATCAAAATCGACCGGGCTTTTGCGCGCAACGGGGCTTGGGTTTTGGCCAGCCACGGGGGGTACTCGCAAAATTTTGGCGTAATCCATGATCGTCGCTTGTTCTTGTCCCCCAATGGGCGCGAATTGCGTGGCGAGGACCGGGTGTTCGCGCCGCAAAAGTCGCAACTGCCGCGCCGCCACAACCAAGTATTGGCCAAGCTGGGCAAGCGGAACCTAGAATTTATGTGCCGCTTTCATATTCACCCTGATGTGGAGATCAGCCTCGACATGGGCGGCTCTGCAGTGTCGCTGAAGCTCAAGAGCGAAGAAATTTGGGTGTTCCGGCAAAACGGCGGGCAAATTTCGGTTGAAGAAAGTGTGTTTTTGGACCAACAGCGGCTGAAACCGCGCCCTTCAAAGCAAATTGTTGTGCGAGGCGAGACCAAGACCGGCGCAGGCCAGGTCACTTGGGCACTCACCCGGGCGCAAGAAGGAAAACGATACACGATGGACAACGGCTTGGACGAAGAACTCGCGCCGTTGGTCTAAAGGATTTGATAGGTATGACGACGACTATGACCGCGCGCCGCGCGTTGATTTCTGTATCCGATAAGACCGGATTGATTGAACTGGGCCAAGCGCTTGCCAAACGCGGTATAGAGCTGGTGTCCACCGGAGGCACGGCGCGGGCGCTGCGCGATGCAGGGCTTGATGTCAAAGACGTGGCCGATCTTACGGGGTTTCCCGAAATGATGGACGGGCGCGTCAAGACGTTGCACCCCGGCGTTCATGGCGGCTTGTTGGCGGTGCGCGACAATGCGGAACATCTGGCAGCGATGGAGGCGCATAACATCGGCGCTATCGATATTTTGGTGGTCAATCTGTACCCGTTTGAAGCGACACGCGCGGCGGGTGGGTCTTATGATGACTGCGTCGAAAACATCGACATTGGCGGGCCTGCGATGATCCGTGCTGGTGCGAAAAACCATGCCGGCGTTGTGGTTGTGGTGGACCCCGAAGACTATGATCCGCTACTTGTCGAACTTGACGCAAATGACGGTGCGACCACTTACGCCTTTCGCCAAAAATTTGCCCAAAACGCCTACGCGCGCACGGGCGCTTATGACGCAGCGGTTTCTGCTTGGATGGCAGAGGCTTTGAATGTCGAAGCCCCCCGCCGCCGCGCCGTTGCAGGCCAGTTGAGCGCGACCATGCGTTATGGTGAAAACCCGCACCAAAAAGCAGGTTTTTACGCCGATGGCAGTGGCGGCTTGGCGGTTGCGAGCCAGCTTCAAGGCAAAGAGCTGTCATATAACAACATCAACGACACGGATGCCGCGATTGAGCTGGTTGCCGACCTTGGCGACGAGCCAGCGGTTGCGATTATCAAACACGCCAACCCTTGCGGTGTGGCGCGCGGCAGCTCGCTGCTAGAGGCTTATGGCCGCGCTTATGATTGTGATCGCACCTCGGCCTTTGGCGGGATCGTGGCGCTGAACCGCCCGCTTGATGGAGAAACGGCGCAAGCCATCACCTCGATTTTTACCGAAGTTGTCATCGCACCGGGCGCGTCCGCAGAAGCCCGCGAAATTTTTGCCGCTAAAAAGAACCTGCGCTTGTTGCTGGTGGATGCGCTGCCGGACCCGACCCGTTCTGGCACCATGCTGAAACAGGTTTGGGGCGGCTATCTTGCCCAAGACCGTGACAATGGCCGCGTCGAGACAAGCGACATCAAGGTCGTGACCAAACGTGCGCCAAGCGACGCTGAACTTGCGGATCTCATGCTGGCATGGCGTGTGGCGAAACACGTAAAATCCAACGCGATTGTTTATGCCAAGGACGGGGCGACCGTTGGCATTGGTGCAGGCCAGATGAGCCGCGTTGACAGTACGATCATTGCCGCGCGCAAATCGGCTGACATGGCCGAGGTGCTTAAGCTGTCTGAACCAACCGTCAAAGGGTCGGTTGTGGCGTCAGATGCGTTCTTTCCGTTTGCAGACGGTTTGCTGACCGCTGCCGAAGCCGGAGCCACGGCGGTGATCCAACCGGGTGGGTCCATGCGCGACGATGAAGTGATTAAGGCCGCCGACGACGCGGGCCTTGCTATGGTTCTAACTGGCATGAGACACTTTAGACACTGATGCTAAGGACACTGATGTTACGTACCATGTTGCCATACGCCATCGCGATTTTCGCGCTCGACCGCCTGACCAAATGGTGGGTGGTCGATCATCTGAACCTGCGCGAGATTGGCTACATGGAAGTCTGGCCACCGTTCCTGAACTTCGCGATGGCATGGAATCACGGCATCAACTTTGGTCTGTTCAACATGGGCGATAGCGGGCGTTGGGTTCTGATTGTGCTATCGCTGGTTATCGTGGCGGCTGTGCTTTGGTGGATGCGCGAAAAAACGGGCTGGCTTATGGGCTTGGGCGTTGGGGCCGTGGTTGGCGGCGCTTTGGGCAATGTTTGGGACCGGATGGCCGAAGGCGCGGTTGCGGATTTTCTGAACATGTCGTGTTGCGGCATCCAAAACCCCTTTGCCTTTAACGTGGCGGATATCGCGATATTTGCAGGGGCGGCAATCCTTGTGATTTGGGGCGACCGGGATGTTGAGACCAGCAAAACCGAATAGCGTCGCTCGTGTTTTGGCATCTGAATTGATGCCGCGCAAAATTTGCGCCATACTTTACCCGATCGTTTAACCGAATCTCTGTGGGGGGATTGCATGCGCTACATCGCTATTCTCTTACTGCCCTTGATCGCCGCCTGTGGTCAGTCGGGCGGTGGATTCTCGCTGGAAACCCGCGCGGTCACACCGGATGAATTTATGGTGCAAACAGGCCAACCCCTGCAGATGCCGACGCAGTTTTCTGAGTTACCAGAACCAGAACTTGGCGGGCCAAACCTTGCCCAACCAAACAGCCAAGACGTTCTAATTCGCGCGCTCGGTGGGCGCCCGCGTTAAGCCTTTCACGGCTAAATCAACATAAAGTTTACGTATTGTGGGTTGATTGAACGCGTCAGCGGGATAACTTGAGTCCATAAACCCGTTTTAGGAGGCCTATTGTGCCGTTTCTGCGCCCCATTTCCTTGATTATTGCGCTTTTCCCTTTTGCTGTTGCGGCAGAAGTGCCTGTCACCACCTTCACGCTTGAAAATGGCTTGGAAGGCGTCGTGATAGAGGATCACCGTTCCCCGACGATCACTCATATGCTGTGGTATCGCGCAGGAGCCGCCGATGAACCGCCGGGCAAGTCAGGCATCGCGCATTACTTGGAACATTTGATGTTCAAGGCCACGGATGAACTGGCGCCGGGCGAGTTTTCAAAGATCGTTGCGGCCAATGGTGGTTCGGATAATGCGTTTACCAGTCAGGATTACACCGGGTATTTTCAGCGCATCTCGTCGGATCGTTTGGAATTGGTCATGTCGATGGAAGCAGACCGCATGGTCGATCTGGCCCTCACCGAAGAAGATGTCGCGCCTGAATTGCAGGTCGTCCTAGAAGAGCGCAACCAGCGCACCGAAAACAATCCCGGTGCCTTGTTTTCCGAACAGCGCAACGCCGCCCTTTACCTCAACCACCCCTACGGCGTGCCGATCATCGGCTGGAAGCATGAAATCGAAACCCTGACCCGCCAAGACGCGGTTGATTGGTACGACACCCACTATGCGCCCAACAATGCAATTTTGGTGGTGGCAGGCGATGTTGACCCCGCCGAGGTTGAAACCTTGGCGCAAAAACATTTTGGCCCACTTCCCGCATCCACCACGTTGCCAACCCGCGCCCGCCCGCAAGAGCCGCCGCAACTGGCAGAGCGGCGCTTGGTTTATCGCGATGCGCGGGTGCGTCAGCCCTATGTTATTCGCAACTACATCGCCCCCGAACGCGACAGCGGCGATCAAAAAACCGCCGCCGCCCTTGTGATGTTGGCAGAGCTTTTGGGCGGGTCTGGCATCACCTCCACTATGGGTCAGAAGTTGCAGTTGGAAGAAGAATTAGCGCTTTCAACCGGGGCGTTTTATTCGTCCATGGGGCTCGATGACCAACCCTTTGGTCTTTATGTTGTGCCGCGTCCGGGAAAAACTTTGCAAGAAGCCGAAGACGGGATGGATCGCGCGATTGCAGCGTTCTTGGAAAACGGGCCTGACCCGGAACACCTAGA
>CAZBBZ010000172.1:0-6294 GCA_964489925.1 uncultured Rhodobacterales bacterium | reverse complement strand
CGGATTTGCGCCTCGCGCTCTCCTTCCGCTTTCAAAATCGCAGATTGCTTTTCACCCTCGGCGGTCAAAATCTCCGCCCGCTTGTCACGTTCAGCTTTCATCTGACGCGCCATCGCTTCGTTGATGTCCGCAGGCGGCTTGATGTCTTTGATCTCGACCCGCGTCACCTTTACACCCCAAGGGTTCGAGGCTTGGTCAATCACCTGCAACAGCCGCGCATTAATCATGTCGCGATTTGAGAGGGATTCATCCAAATCCATAGAGCCCACGACCGCACGAATGTTGGTCTGGCTAAGGTTAGACAACGCGCGTTCCAGATTGCGCACCTCATAGGCGGCTTGGGACGCGTCCACGACCTGATAGAACGCCACCGCATCGGCCATCACAATCGCGTTGTCTTTGGTGATGACCTCTTGGCTTTCAATATCAAGCACGGTTTCCATCATGTTGATCCGCGCGCCGACCTTATCCATCAAGGGCACCAGAAAGCCCAAACCGGGTTTCAGGGTGCGCGTATAGCGGCCAAAGCGCTCTACGGTCCATTCCTCACCCTGAGGCACAGACTTTACCATCATGAAAATCAGAATCGCGGCAAAAACCAACACAGCGATTGCCAGACCGCCACCAAAATCAATCATGTCTTTTTCCTATCAATAATTCTGTTATAGACATGGGATTAGAGGCGAAAAAATACAACATGTTGGGGCATTTGCTGTAAGAAGTGTTGCATGATGCAATAACTGCTGACCAAAACACCCCACAGAAAAGAGCGGCGGAGTACCAGAGCGGTGGCAGTAGGATTTTCCCCAGAAAGCGGGCCGAAATTTTCGCAACCCGTGCGCCAGATTGTCTTTATGCTGATCATATGCGTATTGACCATCATCATCGGTTATTTGCTGCTGCCAACTGTATGGCCAGTGTTCCAAGCCTCCCCTTACTTAAACGGCTTCATCCTGATTGTCTTTGTGATCGGCGTGTTGGCCTGTTTTTTGCAGGTGTTCAGCCTGATTAAATCAGTCAGTTGGATCGAAGGCTTCGCAATGGACCGCCCGGGCCATGAATTTGTCCAAGCGCCCAGCCTGCTGGCCCCTTTGTCCGCTTTGCTGTCTGACACACGGGCGCGCCGCGCGCTGACCTCGTCCTCGACCCGCTCTATTTTGGATTCTGTTGGCCAGCGGATCGAAGAAGTCCGCGATATCACCCGCTATATCGTAAACTTCCTGATTTTTCTGGGATTGTTGGGCACGTTTTACGGGCTTGCCACCACGGTGCCTGCGGTTGTGGATACCATCCGCTCCCTGGCGCCCGCAGAAGGGTCCGATCAAGGCGTGAACTTCGAAGCCTTGATGTCCGGTCTTGAAAACCAGTTGGGCGGCATGGGGACAGCTTTTGCCTCCTCCCTCTTGGGTTTGGCAGGCTCTCTTGTGGTCGGCTTGCTGGAACTATTTGCCGGACACGGTCAGAACCGTTTTTATACCGAATTGGAAAACTGGTTGTCCTCGATCACGCGCATTGGCTTGTCCAGTGGCGAAGGCGACGCGCCGCAGACCGAAAGCCATGTGGTTGCCGGCATCATGGAACAAAACGCGCTGCAAATCGAACAACTCAAAGACGTGATCCTGCGCGCAGAAGAAAAGCGCATCGACACCGACGGCAAATTGTCATCGCTGGCGGATTCTGTGTCGATAATGACGCGGCAAATGGCCGAAGGCGGGCCAATCACCGCCGGGCCAAGTGACAACGCTGCGATAGAGCGTCTGTCGGCCAGTCAGGAAAAACTCGCCATCGCCATGCAAGAACGGGTGGATGATGGCGGAGGGGCGCTGGATGCGGAAACCCGAATGCGCTTGCGCAACATCGACGTGCAATTGCTGCGTATCTTGGAAGAAATGGCCGCAGGGCGCCAAGACAGCGTCAGCGAAATCCGTGCCGAGCTCGCCGCTTTGACCGAAGCCGTCAAGGACGCGGGCGGCCGGGGATAGTCACATGGCGCTTCGCGGACGTTCAGCCAACAAGTTTACCACCAACATTTGGCCCGGCTTTGTGGATGCAATGACCGCGCTTTTGCTGGTGCTCATGTTCGTGTTGTCGATCTTTATGATCATGCAATCCATGCTGCAAACGACCGTATCAAGCCAAGAAGACGAGCTTGATGAGCTGGGCGGACAAATCGCCAGCCTGTCCCGCGCGCTTGGCCTTGAACAGCAGCGCACGGATCAGCTGGATACAGAATTGGCCAACGAACAGGCGATAAACGCAGAACAAGCCTCCCTGATTTCCTCCCTGACCACAGAGCGGGACACGGCCCTTGATACCGCGGCTGAACGGGCCGCTCGGATCGCCAGCTTTGAAACGCAGGTTGCATCGCTCTTGGCGCAAAATACGGATCTGTCATCCAATCTTGCCACCACGCAAACCGCGCTGGTGCAAACCAAAGCCGACCTTGAAAATACGCAAGACGATCTCTCGCGCACGCAAACAGAGCTGACCAACGCCGAAGGGCAGGTGGCAGACCGCGACCGCAACCTCGCCGACCGCGAAGCTGCATTGGTGCGCGCACGCGCCTCGATCACCGCCCTTGAAGAAGCGAACTCGCGCGAAATTTCCCAGAAAGAGGCGCTTCAACTCGCGCTTGTGAAGGCCCGCGACGAGATCGACGAAAGTGTTGAAGCCGCGCGCCTTGCCGCCACTCAACGCGAAGCGCTCGAAGCTATGATTGCGGATATGCGCACGCAAGCGCTCGATCAAAACAGCGCAATGGCCGCGGCCAATCAACAGCTTAATGAACTGACAGAGGCCGCGAAATCCAGCCTCGCGCAGCGCGGGGTCATGGAAGCCCTTATCGCCGAGTTGCGCAGCGACATTTCAAAACGTGACAACCAAATCGCCGAAGCTGAAAGCACGTTGAAACTCGCCGATGTCGAAGCCTCTGACGCACGGGCAGAATTGTCAGACAAAGAACGCGCATTGGCCCAAACGCTGACGCTGTTATCCGCTTCTCGCGAAGAGCTCGAAGAAGCGCGCGCTGCTTTGGCAAATGCGGATGGGCAGACCCAGTCGGTTGCCGCAAGGATCAGCGAAATGGAAGCCGAACTTAGCGCCGCTGAAGAAGCGCGCTTACTAGAAGTCGCCGCCGCTGCCGAACTGCGCAAACGATTGCAAGATGCCAGCGCCAAGCTTAGCGAAGCCGAGGCCAAGCAGCTAAGCGACGCCGCCGCCGCTGAAGCCCTGCGCGAGCGCTTGAAAAATTCCGACGCGGAAATGACGGCCATGACCCTTAACCTAGAGGCGCAGCGCAAAAAGGCCGAAGAAACGCTGACCCTATTGGCCGCAGCAGAGGCCGCGAACCGTATTCTGGAAAGCGAAAAAGACACGCTGTCCTTGTCAGATGCAGAAGCTCTAAGTGAAAAAGAGCGCCAAGCGGTGTTGCTGGCCAAATCCAACGAACTGCTTAGTCAGGAACGCCGCCGCTCCAGTGAGGCCACGCGCCGCTTGGCCTTGCTGAATGAGCAAAGCAATGAATTGCGCAAGCAGCTTAACAGCCTGCAAGCTCTGTTGGACGAGGCAAACGACAGAGATGCCGCGTCGCAAGTTCAAATTGATGCGCTGGGCAAAAACCTGAACACGGCCCTTGCCCGGGTTGCAGCAGAACAAAAAAGTTTGGCGCGCGAACAGCAAAAGCTGGCCGAAGAACAACGCGCACGCGCCGATGAACAGGCGCGCATTGCTGAACTGGAAACCGCCGAGCGGCAGCGCCTCGAAGAAGAAGCGCTCGATCTGCGCAATTACCGCTCCGAATTCTTTGGCCGCGTCCGCGCGATCCTTGGGGACCGCGAAGGGGTTCAGATCCAAGGGGATCGTTTTGTGTTTTCCTCCGAAGTGCTGTTTTCACCGGGTTCCGCTGAACTGGGCGCTGGCGGACGGACGCAAATTGCGCGGGTCGCGGGTGTTTTGCGCGAAGTCGCGGGTGAAATCCCAGATGGGATCAACTGGATTTTGCGGGTCGACGGGCACACCGACAACATTCCCATGGGCAATTCAGATCAATTTGCCGACAACTGGGAACTCAGCCAAGCGCGCGCGCTTTCGGTGGTTCAATATCTGATAGACGCGCAAGATATTCCCGCCAATCGTTTGGCGGCAACGGGTTTCGGAGAGTTTCAACCTGTTGACACAAGAGCCACAGATGAAGCGCGTGCGCGCAACAGGCGCATTGAGTTGAAGTTTACAGAGAAGTAAGCTGCGGTTTTGTAACTGCTAAAAGCGGGCGAAGTATTAACATGCTTTCAGAAATTGCTAGTTCATTCGATGCGCAGCTTCAGGTCGCTTATATGGCGTTCTGTGCGTTTTTGTTGTTGGTCGTGTTTTACCTGCCCGCCCACCGACGGCGCCAGCAACGCAAAATGTCCACGCTGCGCCGCAAGTCTGTGGATTTTGAACCCGATCCCGAAGAAGCAAAACTACCTGCAAGGTTTATCCAAGCCATGCGTGGCCCCGGTTCCGGCGCGATCTTGCATATGCTAGTGTTTCTGGGCTGCGCGACCTGCGCGTTGATTGGCTGGCGCATCCCTGCCGAGATCGAGCGTATTTACGGCGATGGTGCTGGCTTCGGTCTGATCTTTCCGAATGTTGATATGCCCACCGTGGGCCGCTTGGCGCAGGTGTTTGGTGCCGCAACTTTTGCCGCCTGCTCGCTGCGCATGTTGCAACTTCTGGTGCCAGTCATGTTTGTCGTGGTCTTGGTCGTTCTAGGTTTGGCGGCATTTCAATACGTCACCAACGTCCAAATTTTCGGCGTCCTGTAACGTCAAGCGGCGCCCAACTGGTGCACGGCTTTGCCAAAAACTGTCTCGCGCCGCGCGCATCTTCACGGCTCTTGGCTGGGGCGGCAAGCGGCTCCTGACAAGGCGAAACGGGCGCTAAAGCGCGCCCGCTCTGATTTTATTCCGCCGTTAGAAGGGGGGGCTTTTTGCTTGCCACCTTTTTGGGTTCTTCTTCGGTGATGCGCAGGTCGATCTTGCCGTCCTTTACCCCAACTTGAACCAAACCACCTTTTGCCAAATCACCAAACAGCAGGTGTTCTGCCAGTGGCTTTTTGATCTGCTCTTGGATCACACGCCCAAGCGGGCGCGCGCCCATGCGATCGTCATATCCCTTCGCGGCCAGCAGTTCTGCGGCGGCTTTGGTCAGTTCGATATGCACGTTGCGGTCCAAAAGCTGGGCTTCAAGTTGCAGCACGAACTTATCAACGATCTGCAGGATCACAGATTTAGGCAGGGCCGAGAAGCTGATGACCGCATCAAGGCGGTTGCGGAATTCCGGCGTGAATTGACGTTCAATCGCCGCCTGATCTTCACCCTCGCGGGTATCACGACCAAAGCCCATTGCGGACTTCGCCAGCTCAGAGGCGCCTGCGTTTGAGGTCATGATCAAGACCACATTGCGGAAATCCACCGTGCGCCCATTATGATCGGTCAGCTTACCGTGATCCATCACTTGCAGCAGGATGTTATATACATCCGGGTGCGCTTTCTCGATCTCATCAAGCAGCAGCACGCAATGGGGATGTTGGTCAATCCCGTCGGTCAAAAGCCCGCCTTGGTCAAACCCAACATAGCCCGGAGGCGCGCCGATCAAACGGCTCACCGCGTGCTTTTCCATATATTCAGACATGTCAAAGCGCAGCAATTCAACGCCCATGGTGCTGGCCAACTGGCGGGCAACTTCGGTTTTGCCAACACCCGTAGGCCCGGCAAACAGATAGTTGCCAATCGGCTTTTCAGGCTCACGCAGTCCCGCGCGCGACAGTTTGATTGCCGAGGACAACGCATCAATCGCTTGATCCTGACCAAAGACCACCCGTTTCAGCGAGCTATCCAAGTCTTTCAGCACTTCCATATCGCTTTTGGATACGTTCTTGGGCGGGATGCGCGCAATTTTTGCAACGATGCCTTCGATCTCTTTCGTACCGATGGTTTTGCGCCGCTTGCTTTCCGCAACCACATGCTGGGCCGCGCCCGCTTCATCAATCACATCGATGGCTTTATCGGGCAAACGACGGTCATGGATATAACGCGCGGATAGCTCGACCGCAGATTTGATCGCATCCGAGGTAAAACGAATGTCGTGATGTTCTTCGAAATAGGGTTTGAGGCCGTTCAGAATTTTGATCGTGTCGCCCACAGACGGTTCGTTCACGTCAATTTTCTGGAACCGACGACTAAGCGCGCGGTCTTTTTCGAAATGCTGACGGTACTCTTTATAAGTGGTCGAGCCCATGCAGCGCAGCTTGCC
>CAZBBZ010000171.1:0-6313 GCA_964489925.1 uncultured Rhodobacterales bacterium | reverse complement strand
GGCTGCATTGTTGGACATGTTTTGCGGCTTGAATGGCGCCACGGATAAGCCGCGCGCGCGCAAAGCGCCAATGATGCCTGCCACCAAAAGTGACTTGCCCACATTGGAGCCGGTGCCTTGAATCATGATGGACATGGTCATGAGTGTCTCTATGCTTCAGCTAGGTCGGAGTTACCAGCGGCGGAGCCCGCAATATGAACAGCGATACGAACGTGATATGAATACGCCAGCGCATTTAATTATAGGGGCGGCGGCATTTTCGCGCCGGGACGCGTGGGCGTTGAACTTGGCGGCGATTGCCGGAGCGCTTTTGCCGGATGCGTCGCTTTATTTTATGGTGTTTTGGAATGGCGTTGTTTTGGGCGTCGATGAAAACGTTATTTTCAACGAGCTTTATTTCAACGACTTTTGGCAAAGTGTTTTTGCGATTGATAATTCGCTGCCGCTTTGGGGGCTTGGACTAGCCGTTGTGCTTTTGGCGCGCTCCAAAATTGGCATCGCTTTTTTCGGGGCGGGGCTATTTCATATTCTGTTGGATTTTCCACTGCATCATGATGATGGGCGCGCGCATTTTTGGCCGTTTAGCGATTGGATTTTTGAAAGTCCGGTCAGTTATTGGGACCCCCATGCCCACGGCCATATCATGAGCGCGATTGAGGTGGCGATTTGCGTCGCGCTTACGATTGTTTTGTGGCGTCGCTTTCGCCAGTTGGGGTCGCGTTTGCTGATTGGGCTGGTGTTTCTTGCGGAACTTGGGCCGTTTTTGCTGTTTCGGCTGTGGCTTTCTGGGTCAGGCGGCTGACGTCTGCGAGGGGGACGTATTTATTGGCCTTCATGCGCTCAAACACTGTGGGATGGATGGTTTCGCTTGCGTTGCGCCCAACGATGCGCGGTTCGCGAAACAAGAAATACATCGCGCTACCTGCGTAGGGGCCGTGCATGGGGGCGGTTGGATTGGTTGGAAACTCTTCGTGCCAGCCCGCAGGAAGGTCTAAACCGCAAGCTTCGGCTTTTCCGAGCATCCAAACAAATGGGATGTTTGAAAATGTGCGCGACCCGTTGCGTTCGGTGATATTGCCGCCCACATCCGAGTGCGCGCCTGCAAACCATGCTTGTTCAAGGTTGCCCTGCCAGTCCGCCGCGACCCGCCATGGTAGCGGTTTGTAGGTGATGCGGTTTTCGTCAATTGCGAGGGCTTGATAGGCGTTTTTCACATGAGAGCCCAAGCGGTGGTCGTGAAATTCTGTGGCCATTGGCGCAAGGCGGTTGAGAATTGGATAGGGCAGGCCCAAAGCTTTGACCGTGTCCCAAACGCCCATGAATTCTATTGGAACTTCTGCGTGGCAATGGGCTTTGCAAAAATCGGCGGCGGCTTGGGTGACGCGGCTGGCTTCATAATAGCGAAAGGCGCGGTCGATGCGGCGTTGGGTTGCTTGTTGGCGGCGCAACAGGCCAATGCGTCCGATAAATCCTGCCAGCGAGCGCACGGCATAGGCGCCACGGGAAAAGCCGAACAGGTATATCTTGTCGCCCGGTTCATAGCGCGAGGACAGGGCGGCGTAGCCAGCTTTGATGGACTCGTTGATGCCAAGGCCGGCAGCGACTTTGATCCATTTGGTAAACCCTTCGGCTTGGACGCCCGGATCATAGCCAACGGATTGTTCGATACGCATGCCGCGCTCGGTCAGTACTTTATACAAAAGCCCGGCGTTGGTTTCTACGCCTTCGGTGAGTTTGGACAGCGTGCCGTCGATCACATAGACATGCGATCTGGGGCGGCGGGTAGGTGTGGAATGAGCGTCCATAGCGCATCAATAGTTCAGTGAAGCGCGAAATCAATGGCGGCTTTGTGGCTAGCGAAAAGTAGTGGCGCAGGCGCGCTAGATGCGTTCGCGTTGCAGGCCTGCACATAGCCACATGAGCCCGCCGCATCCTAGCATCAAAAGGGTCGTATAGAGCGGGACGTTCATGTCATAAATGGCGCTTTCTGCGTCAATCATCGCGCGGGATTTTGTTGTGGTTTTGCCCGGGGTTCCGGTGACGCTTGTGGCGGCCATGACGACCAGACCTTTCATGGCGGCCTCGGTCTTTAGGCGATCAAGTTCGCGGCTGGAAAAGAACGGCAAATAGGGACCGTGTTCGATGGCATCATCAAGGAGGGCCAAAGGGGGATGATAGGCATGGTCTAGGACCGGGTTTTGCACATGGGGGGTAAAGGTCGCGGCGGAAGCAGCAGCGGTGGTCGTCAGAAAAATGCCAGTCAAGCCAGCGCAGACAAAACGCGATAAACGCATCAAACACGTCCTTTAGAAACTCTATACACAACAAGGGGTTACAGGGTGACGTTTACGGGTGGATTATGGCAACAGCATGGCTTTGGCACCCTTTGGTTAACGCCAAAGAAAAAGGGCGCTGCAAGATGCGCGCCCTTTCATACTTGGTGATTTTGAATGCTGCGCTTTAGCGCTTTTCAACATCCACATAATCGCGATTTGGTTCACCCACATAAAGTTGACGCGGGCGGCCGATCTTTTGGTTCTGATCTTCTAGCATTTCTTTCCACTGCGCGATCCAACCAACAGTACGTGCTAATGCAAAGATCGGTGTGAACATAGAAGTTGGGAAACCCATGGCATCAAGAATGATGCCTGAATAGAAGTCCACGTTCGGGTAAAGTTTTCTGTCAACGAAATAGGGGTCTTCCAGCGCGATGCGTTCAAGTTCTTTAGCAACTTGTAGCGTCTTGTTGTTTTCAATCCCCAGAAGGTTCAGCACCTCATCGGCAGATTGTTTCATCACTTTGGCGCGCGGGTCGAAGTTTTTATAAACCCGGTGCCCAAAGCCCATCAAACGGAACGGATCGTCGCTGTCTTTCGCGCGCGCGATGTATTCAGGAATGCGATCAACACTGCCAATTTCGCGCAGCATTTCCAAACAAGCCTGATTTGCACCGCCGTGGGCCGGACCCCAAAGGCAAGCCACACCAGCCGCGATACAGGCAAAGGGGTTGGCCCCGGATGAGCCTGCCAAGCGCACGGTTGAGGTTGAAGCGTTTTGTTCGTGATCCGCGTGCAGCGTAAAGATACGGTCCATGGCGCGGGTCAGGATCGGGTCGACTTCGTAATCCTCGCAAGGGACGGCGAAACACATGTGCAGGAAGTTTGATGCGTAATCCAAATCATTACGCGGATACACAAATGGCTGGCCGATCGAGTATTTATAGGCCCAAGCCGCGATGGTCGGGATTTTAGCAATCATGCGCACGGTGGCAACTTCGCGCTGCCAGGCGTCTTTGATGTCTGTGCTGTCGTGATAGAACGCAGAGAGCGCGCCAACCACACCACAGATGATCGCCATTGGGTGCGCATCGCGACGGAAGCCGCGGAACAAATGCTGCATTTGTTCGTGCAGCATGGTGTGGCGGGTGACGCGGTTTTCAAAATCGTCAAGCTGGGCGGAGGTTGGCAGCTCGCCGTAAAGCAGTAGGTAACAAACCTCTAGGTAGTGGCTTTTTTCAGCCAGCTGATCGATGGGGTAGCCACGATACAGCAATTCGCCCTTATCGCCATCAATAAAGGTAATCGTGCTTTCGCAAGACGCGGTCGAGGTGAAACCGGGATCATAAGTAAAGACATCGGTTTGGCCATAGAGCTTGCCAATGTTGATAACATCAGGCCCAAGAGTTGGCGAAAGCATGGGAAATTCATAATCTTTGCCATCGATGCGGATCGTCGCCTCTTTGTTTCCGTCTTTAGCCATTTTATGTCCTTCCGTTTTACTGTCTCTGGTCCTAGCGACACAGAAACGCCCGTATGCCGAAGACAAATCCGACATAAAGCTCAATTTTTTATGAAGGCCAAAACAGCCTTCGCGCAACTTCGAGATCTAGCTGGTCTGATCCGCCAGCCTGGCAAGGCTTTCTTCGCGCCCCAGGATCATCAGAACGTCTGTGATCCCCGGTGAGTTTGCGCGTCCTGTTAATGCAGCCCGTATTGGTTGTGCGACGGCGCCGAATTTCAGGTCGCTTTCCTCTGCGAAAGCCTTAATCTCAGATTCCAGATTTTCTGAGGTCCAGCTAACATTTTGCAGCCGCGAGGTCAATTGATTCAGTATGCCACGGGATACTGAATCTAACGCATTGGCCGATTTTTCATCCAGCTCTAGCGGACGATCCGTAATCGCGAAATAGATAAGAGTTTCAATATCTTGCAGGGTTTTCGCGCGTTGTTTGACTACGGGAATGGCCGATTTCAGCAAATCCATCTTGTCTGCAGGGGGCGGATTTTTTTGTTGCAGTGCAGCGAAATCCAAATAATCGGCCAAAATCGCGGCGTCATCGCGCTCGCGGATATGTTGCCCGGATAGGTTGCCAAGCTTCTTGAAATCGAACTGAGCGGGGGATTTTCCAACGCCTTTTAGGTCAAACCATTCAATCGCTTGTTCGGTTGAGAAAAACTCGTCATCGCCGTGGCTCCACCCAAGACGGGAGAGATAGTTGCGCATGGCGTAAGCGGGATAACCCATTTCGGCGTATTCGCTGACAGAGGTGGCCCCGTGGCGTTTGCTCATCTTTTTGCCGTCGGGTCCGTAAATTAGCGGGATATGCGCGAATGTCGGGCGCTCCCAGTCGAGTGCGTCGTAAATGACCGCTTGGCGGGCTGTATTGGTCAGGTGATCGTCACCACGAATGACGTGGGTCACGCCCATATCGTGATCGTCCACCACCACAGCTAACATATAGGTCGGGGTGCCATCGCTGCGCAAAAGGACCAGATCATCAAGGGTTGAGGCGTCCCATGCCACATCGCCCTGCACCTGATCGGTGATTGCGATTTTGCCTGTGCGTGGGGCTTTGACCCGGACCACGAAAGGGGCGTCAGGGTGGGACGCGGGGTCCGCATCGCGCCAAGGGGACAAAAACAGCGAGGAGGTTTTGTTTGCCTTGGCTGTCTCACGGAACGTTTGGATTTCTTCTTGGGTCGAAAAACATTTGTAAGCTTTGCCCGTGGCCAGCATGTCTCGGGCTACTTCGGCGTGACGATCAGCGCGTGTGGCTTGATGCACGGGCTCTTCGTCCCAGTCGAGCCCTAGCCAGTTCATGCCGTCATAAATGGCTTGCGTTGCTTCGGGCGTGGAGCGCACGCGGTCTGTGTCTTCGACGCGCATCAGGAATTTGCCGCCGTGATGACGGGCAAAGAGCCAGTTGAACAGAGCGGTGCGCGCCCCGCCGATGTGAAGATCGCCTGTTGGCGAGGGCGCAAATCTTGTGACGACGCTCATGTAATTAACCCTTTGGAAATGGTTTCGCGGGAGGTTTCGTCTGGGCTTTTAGGGCAGATGGCTAGGGAAGAACAGGCTTGTTCGCTGATGTTTTGCACCAAGAAACGAGCGCCTTTCGCGGGCGGCGATTGCTGTTTGCGCCTGTGTTTTTTGGCGCGGGAATTGGTGTCTATTTCGCGTTGCGCTTTGAGCCTGATTTGTTGTGGAGCTTTGCGGGGCTTTTAGCGGCCTTGGCGGTTGTCATTTTGGGTCGCCGTTTGCGTGTCGCCTCGCTTTTGGTTTTGGGGATGCTGGCCCTTGCCGGGTTTACCCATGCGGGGTTGCGCGCCCATTTGGTTGGCGCTCCGGTGATCGAGCAAGGCGTTTACAACATCGAAGGTCGGGTGATCGGTATGGACCGCAATCAAGGCGGGCGTTTGCGTCTGCTTTTGGGGGAGTTGTGGCTGTCGGGGCTTGAACAGGACGCCACGCCCGCGCGGGTGCGCGTGACCGTGCGCGATGATGCTGCAAGGTTTCGCCCCGGTGATCGGGTGCAGGTCAAGGCGCGGTTGTCGCCCCCAAGCGGTCCGGTGGAACCGGGCGGGTTTGATTTTCGCCGCTACGCTTGGTTTCGCAGCTTGGGCGGGGTCGGGTTTTCACTGGCCCCCGCGATCAAGGCAACCGTTGTAGGGCAAGTGCGTCCGATGGATAGGGTCACGGCGGTACGTTTGGCTTTGTCAAACCAGATCGAGATGCAAATCGGCGGACGCGAAGGCGGGTTTGCGGCGGCAATCTTTACCGGGGACCGCTCACACATCGATCAAGACAGTCTGGAGGATTTGCGCGCCTCGAACCTTGCGCATCTTTTGGCGATTTCTGGGTTGCACATGGGGCTGCTGACCGGGTTCGTTTTTGCGCTTGTGCGCATCGGCTTGGCCTTGTTTCCTCAGGTTGCGCAGCGGCTAAGTTGCAAGAAAATTGCAGCAGTTGCGGCGATTGCTGCGGGTTTGACCTATTTGATCCTGTCTGGCGCCAGTGTTGCCACACAACGGGC
>CAZBBZ010000170.1:0-6328 GCA_964489925.1 uncultured Rhodobacterales bacterium | reverse complement strand
CTGCACCGGAAACTGAAATCGCTCAACGTGGTCACAACCTCGCGTTCCGGCGCAAGGGTGGCCGAGCTTGACGAAGCCATGAGCCCGGTTGCCTAAAGCAGCCGGGGACTTGGCGGATAACTTGGTGCGTAAGCTGGTTGGATTTCCCGATCATGGCTGTTATTCGGTCGCTTGGGGCAACGGTTAGGATCAGCGGATGAAGGTTATTATCTGCGGCGCAGGGCAGGTGGGGTGGCAAATTGCCAAACACCTGGCGGGCGAAAAGAACGATGTGACCGTGGTGGATAACAACCCGGTTTTGGTGCGCAGTATCACGGACACGCTGGATGTTCAGGCGATTGCGGGCTTTGCGTCCCATCCTGACATCTTGGATCAAGCCGGCGCGCGCGATGCGGATATGATCATCGCCGCCACCCATTCGGACGAGGTCAATATGGTGACCTGTCAGGTGGCCCATTCGGTTTTTGCGGTGCCGCGTAAAATCGCGCGTCTGCGTAGTCAGGCCTATTTGACCGCGATTTATAGCGATCTTTATCGGCGCGATCACATGCCCATTGATGTGGTGATTAGTCCTGAAAAAGAAGTGGCAGAGGCCGCGATGCGCCGTCTGTCCGCCCCCAGTGCGTTTGATGCCCAACTCTTTTTGGACGACAAGGCGCATCTGATCGGGCTGGTGCTGTCGGATACGTGTTCGGTGCTCAACACGCCTTTGTCGCAGCTGTCCGAGCTGTTCATTACCTTGCGCGCTTTGGTTGTGGGTATTCGTCGCGATGGTAAACTTTTTGTCCCTGAACCCGAAGACCAGCTTTATGGCGGCGATGAAATTTATGTCTTTACCGCCACTAAGGACATGGAACGCACGCTTGAAATTTTCGGCAAAGAACATGCGCGGGCGACCCGGTTTATCATTATTGGCGGCGGCTATGTCGGGCGCGCGATTGCGCAGCGTTTGGAGTTATTGCCCGGTCGGGTGCGCGCCAAAGTCATCGAAAAAGAGCGTTCTGTCGCGGAAATTTCTGCAGATCTGCTAGAGCGCACCGTGGTGTTGCACGGCGACGGTCTGGATATGGAATTGCTTGAAGAAGCCAATATTTCGAAAACCGATGCGTTTTTGGCCGTCACCAACGACGATAAGACGAACCTTTTGACCTGTGCGCGGGCCAAATCTCTTGGGGTGGACTTGGCGGTCACGCTTTTGAATGAGCCTTCGCTTAGTAATCTGATTACGCCGCTCGGAATTGACGCCTATATCAACCCGCGTGCAACGACCGTGTCGTCTATTCTGCGCCACATCCGTCATGGCCGTATCCGCGCGGTTTATTCCATCGGCGATGCAGAGGCCGAGGTGATCGAGGCGCAAGTTTTGGGCACATCCCCGGCGTCGGGCAAGAAAGTGTCAGAAATCGACTGGCCGACAGGGGTCATGGTGGGGGCGATCCTGAAAGGGGGCGAAGTGATTAAGCCGACAGGCACAACTACCCTGAATGAAGGCGACACGGTTTGCGTTTTTGCACTGCAAGACGACGTTGCCGAGGTTGAAAAACTGTTTCAGGTTACAATCGACTTCTTTTGATGTTCGATCCCCGGACGCTCCCTCTTTCAGTTTTTGCGCTTGCCGCGATCAGCATTTTGATGCTGGTGCCAAGCCTTTATGCCTATAGCATCGGTGCCTTTGAAATTGCGCTGACCTTTGGGTCAACTGCGGGTGTCGTGCTGGTGGTTTTGGTCTGTGTGGGCTTTGCCGTGATTAATCGGCGTCCCAGCACGAGTGCGCGGTCTAACCTGCTGACTTTGCTTGGGTGCTATTTGTCGCTTCCCATCGTGGCGGCGATCCCCCTCTGGCGTCTTGGTCCTGACCTAGAGTTTGGGCGGGCATATTTTGAAATGCTGTCTTGTCTGTCGACAACTGGGTTCGAACCTGTGCGCGATGATTATGACGCGCCGGTTCACCTGTGGCGCGGTTTGGTCGCTTGGCTTGGGGGTTTTCTGACGATTTTGGGTGCGGTTTCAATTCTTGAACCGCTCAAACTTGGTGGATTTGAGGTCCATACAGGCCGGGTTGATGCGCGCAGCGGGGGCTCTGGTCGAAGGTCCACAGGCGGGCAAAACATGTCCCCGGTGTTTCGAAATATCGGACTTGTTGGCAAGGTTTACGGGCTTGCAAGTTTCGCCTTGATCCTAATTCTGCTGATGTGCGGCGAAGCGCCGTTTCAAGCGTTGATGTATGGGCTCGCCGTCATTTCAACGAGCGGCATCACCGGGTCTGCGGGTCTGTCGAACGCAACATCTGGCATCTTGGGCGAAATCGCGATCCTGCTGTTTTTCGGCTTTGCCATTAGTCACAATGTGTTTGTAACGCGCACGCGCCGTATGTCCCCGGCAGGTACTTATGATCCAGAAATCCGCACAGCCCTGATCGTTATCTTGGGCATTGCTGTGCTGCTGTTTATGTTCAATCTTGCCGTGGCGATTGACACCAAACGCGAGTTCATGGCTTTAGATTTGCTGCGCGAGTTTTGGGGGCTTGTGTTCACTTTAGCCGCGTTCCTGACCACCACCGGGTTTGAGAGCGTTTACTGGAGCGTGGCCCAAAGCGTTTCAGGCCAAGAACCACCCCTATTGATTTTGCTCTTGGTTGCCATTCTGGGGGGCGGCATCGCGACCACGGCGGGCGGGCTAAAGCTTATGCGGATCTATGTCTTAATGAGCCACGGCAAGCGGGAAATCGAACGTCTGGTTCATCCAAGCAGTGTGGCCGGGCCCGGGAGCCACGGGCGTTTGGTCCGGCGCGAAGGGGCGTTTATTGCATGGATTTTTGTCATGCTGTTTTTTCTAGCGCTACTACTTGGCGTTTTAGGATTATCCGCCGCAGGTCTAGATTTTGAACAAGCGATTATTGTGAGTGTTGCCGCCCTTGCCAATGTCGGCCCACTTGCTAGTTTTCAAGGACAAGAGGCAGGATTAGGGGCGTTATCGGTCGAGCCATTGATGATTATCAATTTCTTAATGGTGGTTGGGCGAATGGAAATACTAGCGGTCGCCGCACTTTTGAATCCAGAATACTGGCGCCGTTGACATTTTCTTGATTCTAAACGACTTTCCAAGTGCCACAGATTAAACATAAACGTTCTACAAGTTCGAAGTGGAACATAACAAAAGGCGGGTGCTCGATCAACGAGCCGAATAATAGGCTAAAATAATGGCGTCAGATAAACCAAATCTACAGGACACGTTCCTAAATAGCGTAAGAAAATCAAAAATGCCGGTCACGACATTCCTCGTCAACGGCGTAAAGTTGCAAGGTGTAATTACTTGGTTTGACAATTTTTGTATTCTTTTGCGGCGTGATGGGCAAAGTCAGCTCGTTTACAAACATGCGATTTCTACAATTATGCCGTCTCAACCGGTTAATTTGTATGATGGCGAAGAGGAATAAACCGGCGGCATATTTATGCACACCGGTTTAATTCAGCCCGTCTTCACCACCAAAAGCGGTGAGGAACGTGACCCTACATTTCAACTAGCAGAAGCTGAAAGCCTTGTTTCAGCTCTTGACGTGGAGCTTTGCTTTTCGCGCCAAGAACGTGTGTCTAAAGTTGATCCCGGTCGCCTGTTTGGATCAGGCAAGGCCAAAGAAATTGCAGAGCGTATCAAGGCCGAAGATGTGGGCCTCGTGGTGGTCAACACGCAGCTATCACCGGTGCAACAGCGCAATTTGGAAAAGCTGTGGCACACAAAAGTGCTTGATCGCACGGGCCTCATCCTAGAAATTTTTGGTGAACGCGCGCAGACCCGCGAAGGTGTGTTGCAGGTTGATCTTGCGCATCTGACCTATCAGAAATCCCGGCTTGTTCGCAGTTGGACCCACCTTGAACGGCAACGTGGTGGTGGAGGCTTTCTTGGCGGGCCGGGGGAAACGCAGATTGAATCTGATCGCCGCGCCATTGATGATGCGATTAAGCGTATTCGAATTCAGCTCGATAAAGTCGTAAACACTCGTGAATTGCACCGGGCATCGCGCAAAAAGGTTCCCTTTCCGGTGGTTGCCCTTGTGGGCTATACCAATGCTGGAAAATCTACACTTTTCAACCGCTTAACTGGCGCATCTGTTCTGGCCAAAGACATGGTATTTGCCACGCTTGACCCCACCATGCGCATCGTGAAAACCCCGCTTGGCCGGGAAATTATCCTGTCAGACACGGTTGGGTTCATTTCCGATTTGCCAACCCATCTGGTCGCCGCTTTCCGCGCCACATTAGAAGAAGTTTTGGACGCGGATTTGGTCGTTCATGTGCGCGATATTTTTCACCCCGAAAGTGCGGAACAAAAACAAGATGTGATCGACGTGCTCAAAGATTTGGGGGTCGAACTTGATGAGGTTACCAACCATTTAGAGGTTTGGAACAAAGCGGATTTGCTGGATGCGGATGCGCAAGCAGCAGCGCGCAATGCGGCGGCGCGCTCTGATGATATTGCCATGCTGTCGGCTCTCACCGGGGATGGGTTTGACGGGTTTTTATCGGCGGTTGATGCAAAGCTGTTTGGTGATTGGTTTGATGAAGAACTGAGCCTGTCTATGGCGCAAGGGCGCGCACGGGCATGGTTGTTTGACCATGAACTTGTTCAAAGTGAAACACATGCTGAAGAAGCAACGCAAATGAATGTCCGCTGGTCCGATAAATTACGCGCACAATTCTTTGCATCTTTTCCCGAATTGCGGCCATAACGCACCGCGCATTGGTGCACCCCTAACCTGTTCTCAAGACATTTGAGGTAATCCCTTTAGACACAGCATCTAGGGGCATTATCCGATGGCCGACGGCAACGTCACGATTATTAAGAAAAAGAAAGTCGATGGCGGACACGGTCACCATGGGGGCGCGTGGAAAGTGGCCTATGCGGATTTTGTAACCGCGATGATGGCGTTTTTTCTGCTGATGTGGCTGCTAAACGCGACCACTGAAAAACAGCGCAAAGGCATTGCTGACCATTTCAGCCCGACGATTCCATTGCACCAGACATCTGCCGGGGGGAATGGCCCTATGAGCGGGGCAACCGTATTTGCGGAAAATGATCTGTCGCAAAATGGTCAGTCCGGCACGGGCAATCGCAACAAAGAGGGCGATGCGGAAGCGGGCAAAGAAAAATCCGATGGCTCCGATGATGCGGATCCGGGCAAAGAAAGTTTCGACGAAGTGATTGTTGAAACAGACGTAAAAGACGAATTCGAGATGCTAGAAGACATGTTTATGGGCTCTAGCGGCGAAAGTGATCAAGAAGACTCCGATCTGCAAAATATCCGTACCCGTGTGACCGATGAAGGTCTGGTGATCGAGTTGTTTGACCGGGATGGGGCGCCTTTGTTTGACGGGCTTGGGGATGCGCCCACGCCGTTGCTGACAACGCTGTTGAATGCCATTTCGGGCGTTGCAAAGCGGGTCCAGAACCCCATCGCGATCAATGGTCATGCCTTTGTGCCTGATGATTTGGGCGGGGATCAACTGAGCTGGAGCTTGTCGTCAAACCGGGCGTTTGCGGTGATGAATGTCTTGGTGGGCGCGGGCATGGACGGGCAGCGCGTTGCCCGCGTGACCGGGCATGGGCGGCGCAAGGTGGAATTCAAGGATGTCACGGATCGGCGCAATAACCGCATCGAAATCGTTCTACTTCGTTGAAAATTACGCACAGAAACTGGGGCGCTGTTTAGCGCGTAGTTAAGCCTGTTTGGATAACAATGCGAAAGAATACGAGTGCCGCGAAAGGGTAGCAAACCATGACAATTTCTTCGTCGCTGAATGCCGGTGTCACTGGGTTGAGTGTGAATGCAAGTAAACTTGCAACAATTTCCGACAACATTTCCAACTCTAAGACCTACGGATATAAACGCGCGGATGTGGAGTTTTCGTCCCTAGCGCTAACCTCGCGCGAAGGGGCTTACACGGCGGGCGGGGTGCGGGCTTCGACCTATCGACAAGTGAACAGCTCTGGCTCGCTTACCTCGACAACAAGCCCTTTGGACATCGCCGTAAGCGGGCAGGGCATGTTGCCCGTCGCGCCCATTTCGTCAATCGATTCACTGTCTGGCACCTTCCCGATGCAACTGGTCACAACCGGGTCGTTTCAACCGGATGTAAACGGCACGGTGCGCACGTCTTCGGGCTTGGCCCTTTTGGGTTGGCCCGCTGATGTTGACGGGGGAATTCCGGCGCAACCGCGCGATAGTGTCGCCGGGCTGGAACCTGTGACCGTGGTGTTCAACCAATTTGCCGCCCATCGCACATCAGAAATCAAAATGGGGGCTAATCTGCCAGCAACGGCAACCCAAGCA
>CAZBBZ010000169.1:0-6382 GCA_964489925.1 uncultured Rhodobacterales bacterium | reverse complement strand
TGCACATCATCAAGCAAGGCATGGAAAGCGCGGGCTACCAAGGTATGGGCGATCGGGCCAAACTGATCGAAGCGGTGGAGGATATCACCGTAATGCCAGAATCCAACGCGCACCCTCAAGGTCCAAAACTGTTCAACGGCAAAACCCATCAGGTGTTCGGACAGCAGTATATCTCGAAAGTGAACGGCGGACGCTTGGACGTGGTGCATACCGCATCCATTCAAGAAACCTTCTACCCAGACGAGGTGGATTACACCAAGCAGCCTTTGTAAACAGGCAGCGACCACGCATTGCGCGCGCGTTTTCAAACAACGCGCGCAACTTACTGGAGTAGAGATTGGAATTCGGTCCACATCTGATGCTGGCCCTGATCGAGGGCATGGTTCAGGCCGCAGTATTATCCCTAGCAGCCCTCGGCCTTAGCCTCGTCTTTGGCGTGATGCGGGTCGTGAACGTAGCGCACGGCGAGTTCTTCATGCTGGGCGCGGTCACCGCTTGGGTCGTCACGGAAATGTATGGCTTTTCCGGCTGGACAGGCTTTGGTTTGGCGATCATCGCAGCCTTCCTAGCCGCCGCGATTGCCGCAATCATCGCTGATCGACTAATCCTCAAACGGCTCGACTACCAGCCCGAAGCCACCATCGTGGCCACCATCGCGATCCTTTATATCATGCAACAATCCGTGCTGATGAGCTTTGGACCCGAAGCGCGCCCCGTCGTTGCCCCCTTCAACGAACGCATTGCGCTACCGTGGTTTGAACAGGGCGAAAACGGATGGGAACTGTACTACCCTTGGGGCCTCGCCACGACATCCTACAAACTGTTCGTGATCGCCACTGCCTTTGCCTCGCTCTTGGTGGTCTGGTTCGTCATGGCCAAAACCCGCATTGGGCTGGTGCTGCGCGCCACGCAACAAGACCGGGAAACCGCGCAAAACTTTGGTATCTCTGTTGATCGCGTTTATGCGCTGACCTTTGGTGTGGGCGCAGGGCTTGCCGCCTTTGCCGCCGTGCTGATCGTACCCATTCAACAAGCGCATTACTTGATGGGCGGGGACATCTTGCTGCTGTCGTTTATCGTCGTCATCATCGGTGGGCTTGGCTCGCTGAAAGGCACGGTTTTCGCGGCAATCCTAATCGGCATTTCAGACGGCGTGATCTCTGTCTTTTTCACCCCAACCCTCGCAAAAATCTTTGCCACCCTGCTGGTCGCTTGCGTGTTGGTCTATCGCCCCCAAGGGCTATTTGGAACGGCGGCACGATGAACCAAGTTAGCGCACTGGCCCGCAACCGCCCGATCATATTTCATGTACTCGTGCTAATCGCCATCGGCCTGATGCATTTCTGGCTGCCGCCCTATTACCACGGGCAAGTGGCGCGTATCCTTGTGCTTGCGGTTTACGCCATGGGCTACAACATCCTGTTTGGCTACACAGGGCTCTTAAGCCTTGGGCACGCCATGTTCTTTGCCGCAGGCATGTACGGCATGGGCCTATCCGTCAAATTCCTGAGCCTTGACCCTGCAAGCGCCTTCGTTTTAGGCCTGCTCGCAAGTCTGATCTTTACAGCCATCGTCGGCATTTTTGCCCTACGCACCAGCGGCGTTGCTTTCATGATCGTCACGCTGATGTTTTCCCAAGCCGCATATCTGACCATCCTGCATTTTGGAGAATGGACCCGTGGGGATGAGGGCTTCAACATCAAAAGCCTCGCGCCTTTGGCAGAGCTGACAAACATCCCCATCGCTGACTTGCGCTATTTTGCGGCCTTTATCCTGTTTGGCATTGCCTTCATCATCAACCACGTCATCGTCCAAGCGCGCGGCGGGCGCGTGATGATCGGCGTGCGCGAAAACGAGGAACGCACCCGCATGCTCGGCTATAACGTCTGGGCGGTAAAATACCGCGCTCTGCTTTGGTCAGGTCTGTTCGCAGGCGCATCAGGCGCGGCTTATGCGCTTCTGTTTGGTTATGTGGGGGCGACTTTTGCCACGGTGACATATTCGATCTACCCGCTGCTTTACGTGTTGGTCGGCGGTGCAGGCGTGGTGCTTGGCCCATTGGTTGGAACCGCCTTCATGGTCTTTCTGGTCGATTTCGCATCCGGACAAACCGAAGCTTACATGATCGTTGTTGGTGTGGTGCTACTGGTCGTCGTGCTCTTTGCCCGCGCAGGACTTTTGGGACTTCTTCGCAAAAAGGTGCTGCCGTGGCTGCCGTAACTCTACTGGAAACCCAAGGACTGACCCGCCATTTCGGTGGGCTAACAGCTGTGGACAATGTAAATTTCACGCTCCCCGTAGGATCAGTGCGCGCCATTATTGGCCCCAACGGGGCGGGTAAAACCACCTTTGTCTCGCTCGTCTGTGGGCGTACCGCCGCCTCTAGCGGGGATGTGCATTTCGCAGGCGAAGACATCACGCATCTGCCCGCCCATAAACGCATCCAGCGTGGCATGGCCTATACGTTCCAGATCACCTCGATCTTTCCCGATCTCACGGTCTATGAAAACGCGATGCTTGCCCTGCAACGCACGCACGCAGGCTCTGATCGCTCGCTGCGCTACAAGGCCCGCATGAACTTGGAACTTGTGGGCATTCACCGCCTGCGCGACCAACTGGCGGGCGAAATGTCCTATGGGCATCAGCGCTTGCTAGAAATCGCCATGGGGTTTTCACAGAACCCGCAATTGCTGATTTTAGACGAACCAACCCAAGGGTTGTCGGGGGGCGAAATCACTGACTTTGTCGGTTTGATCCAAGAACTGTCCCGCGACATGACGATCCTATTGATCGAACATAACATGGACGTGGTCATGTCACTGGCCCATTCAATAACCGTCATGGATCAGGGCCGCATCTTGGCCGAAGGTACACCAGATGAAATTCAAAGGGACGAGGCCGTGCGCGCCGCGTATTTAGGCGCATGATCCTAAAGCTTTCATCCGTTTCCTCAGGCTATGGCAAAGTCGGCGTGTTGAACGACTTCACCCTCGATGTTGCCCCCGGCGAGGTGCATTGCATCATGGGCCGCAACGGTGCGGGCAAAACCACTGCGCTCAAAACGATCCTTGGGCTTGTGCGCGCCACCCAAGGCACAATCCACTTTCGCGAGGACCGCATCGACCGTTTGCCCGCACAGCGCATCCCGCGCTTTGGCATCGGCTATGTGCCTCAAGGACGCCGCTTGTTTTCCGAGTTGACCGTGGCCGAAAACCTAGAAATCGGGCGCATGACGCGCCGCCAACCCCGCGCCACTATCGAGCGCGTGATCGAGATGTTCCCGATCTTGGGCGAGCGTCTGAAACAACGCGCAGGCACGCTTTCAGGTGGGCAACAACAGATGCTGGCCACCGCCCGCGCCCTGTGTCTGGAACCGGATTTGCTGATCTTGGATGAACCCTCCGAAGGCCTGCAGCCCTCGATTGTGGAAACCATCCACCAGACCGTGCGTGACCTCAAAGCTGCAGGCACCACGGTTCTATTGGTCGAAAACCGTGTGGACGCCGTACTTGATTTAGCCGACAGAATATCATTTGTTCAACATGGGACTGTCGCAGAAACGCAATTACGCGGCGATTTATCACAAGGGAGCGCTGAGTTTCGTCGTTTTGTCGGCATAGGATAATTTTGAAATGCGCATTTTTTGTTTGATTATGGTCACGCTGCTTTGCGCCTGCGCGCAAGAAACCACCATGCAGATGGCCGCCCCCGGCGCAAATGCCGCGCCAGCTGCAAAAACATCCGTCTTTGTCGCGAATGCGCGGGGCAGTAACGCCGAAGGTCAGATCGTTGATCGCCGCCGCGCCGATGATCTAAGCTATCTCGCCTATGACGTGACTATTCCGTCCATTCACGCCGCCGGTCAGATTGAATGGCCAAACGGAGCCGCGGATCCAGCGCAACACTTTACGCTGGCGAGCTCCAAGACCTTCGCCAACAAAACCGCCTTCTTGCGCCAAGTGGCCGCGCACACAAATGAGCGCGAAACCTTTGTGTTCGTGCATGGTTTTAACACCAGCCACGATGAAGCCGTCTATCGCGCCGCGCAAATGCTCCACGACTTTAAGGTGCCCGGCCCCGGCGTGCTGTTTAGCTGGCCCTCGGCAGGTCGGATCAGCGCCTATGCTTATGATCGGGACAGCGTGTTGATCGCACGGGACAAGCTGACCGAGTTGCTGCACGCCTTGACCACAGATGGACGCCGGGTCGCGCTTGTGGGCCATTCCATGGGCTCGCATCTGATTATGGAAGCTTTGCGCCAATTAAACGCCACCGATCAGCGGGTTTTGCGTGACGGGATCGCGGCAGTGCTGCTGATCTCCCCTGACCTCGATGAAGAAGTGTTCCGCGCCCAAGCCAGCGCCACAGGCGAATTGCCCCGCCCGTTTTATATCGTCGGCACGCCCCAAGACCGCGCCTTGCGCTTGTCTGCCCTTTTGACGGGTAAAAAAGGACGTTTGGGTAGTTTGCGTGATCCGAGCGCCTTTGAAGATTTGGGCGTCACCGCTCTTGATGTCAGTGCGATCGCTGAAGGGCGCGGGATCGAACACGATCTATTGATGACCTCGCCCAGCGCCATAGCCGTGCTTGAAGAACTGGATCAAGACAACGATCTGTTTGACCCAGACATTCCCATAGGGGCGCTGTTCTGGGATCGGTTGCTGCCCGGGGATAGCTAAGACTTAAGCTTTCAGCCGCACCGCAAAGAACCCATCAACACCGCCACGTTCAGCCCAAAAATCCGGCCGTGTCCGTAACCACCCTTGCGGTGAAACCCACTCTGCCGGGGTACCCAAGTCACTGGCACTCACAGCGTCGATCTGGCTTTCTAACTTCATTTTTTTAATCAGGTCTTCGCCTTCCGCAGGCAATAACGAACAGGTCGCAAACACCAGCTTGCCCCCGGGCGTTAACCAATCAAGCGCGCGCTCTAGCAATTCGCGCTGCAAGGCAAACACGGGCTGCAAATTCGCATCCGCCCGAATAAAGGGCAGCTCTGGGTGACGGCGCAATGTGCCAGTTGCCGAACAAGGCGCATCCAAAAGGATCGCATCAAATTTTGCATCCGGCACCCATTCTGTGGCATCTGCCGCAACCATCTGTGCGCTTAACTGCGTGCGCTCTAGGTTTTCTTGCACGCGTTCAAGTCGCGCGTCCGACACATCAAGTGCTGTCACATCTGCCCCGCTTGCCGCCAGTTGTAATGTCTTGCCACCCGGTGCCGCACAAAGATCAAGCACCCGCGCGCCTTTTACATCGCCCAGCATCTTGGCTGGCAAAGCAGCCGCTGCGTCCTGCACCCAAAAAGCGCCATCCTCATAGCCCGGCAACGCCGAAATCTGCGCCCGACCCAACAGACGCAAACTGCCCGTGGGCAGGACTTCCGCATTCAATGCCTCAGCCATCTCAGCGGCTTGGCTTGCATCCCGCAATGACAAATCCGTCGGCGCACCTGTTGAAAACACCACCTCCATCGCGGAGGTTGCTTCCTCGCCGTAAGCTTTCACAAACGGCACCCGCAGATATTTCGGCAAGGCTTGCATTGGTGCTTCATCCAAACTGGCCTCGGCAATCTTGCGCCCCACTGCGTTAATCACGCCCTTATAACGCCCGATCTTTTTGCTGCGCTTGGCCACCTCTACCGCACTGCCAATCGCGGCATGGGGCGGGACGTCGTCAAAATGCAGCTCCCATGCAGCAATGCGCATCAAATTACGCGCCGCAAACGGCGTCTTTCGCTCAACATGCGGGTCAATCATCGCATCAAGCGCATCAAGCCGACGCATCACGCCACTGGCAATAGACCGCGCCCGCGCGCGTTCCGCCGGGCCATGCTCGTGCGAGGCTGAACTTTCGTCAATCGCGCGCTTATCCATAAACACGCCGTTCAGAATTCGCGCGGCAAGCGCACGCGCAGCAATTCCGTCATTTCCGCTTTGGTTTTGAGGGGTGGTCGTCATGCGATCAGCGCTTAACCCATAACGGTGCGCGGTGATACGCAAATTTTTCCTTGTCTAACGCGCTCTCCCATCCCAGATAAGAACGCATGAGCGATAAAACCGATCCCAAAGCGACCCGCCTAAAAGAAGCTGCAGAACGCGCTTTGAAAGAAGCGAACGCACGCAAAGCCGCGGCCAAAGCGCAAGAGCTACCCGAAGAACTCGGCGGACGCGACGGGCCGGAACCCACCCGCTTTGGCGATTGGGAACGCAAGGGCATCACCAGCGATTTTTAATCCGCTGGTCAAACCCGCGCTTAAGCAGCTCGCCACTCCGTAACGTCCGGGTAAAACCGGGTGCGCCATGCCCGAACTTTGGGGTCCATCATGCGATGCCAGAGCGGGGGCACGTAAACCACCCAAGTCAGCAACGGATAGCCAAAG
>CAZBBZ010000168.1:0-6383 GCA_964489925.1 uncultured Rhodobacterales bacterium | reverse complement strand
ACGACGCTTGTGGATGACCTGAACACTGCTTTGGCAGCCACCGGCGAAACCATTGGCACCGTGGTGGGCTTTTATGGCAACCGGGTTGAACTTCTGGTGAACGGTTTGCCCGTGGCCTATGCCCTAGATGCGCTGGAGACAGCTGCGAGCTATTTAACCGCAGATGCGGCAACGCTATTGGACACCGTTGTCACCACGCACGCCATTGACGGTGAGGTGTTGGAAATCACCCGCCTTGGTCAGGTCGCCCCCGTTGTTGGCTACGATGGGTTTCTGGGCGGATCTGAGCGGGACGACTTTCTTGATAATCTCGACTTCATACCCGGTGTGGCGTTGGTCAATGGCTTGCTAGAGCAAATCGCGGCCCACTCGATGGACCTGCTCAGCCTGCACGTTGTTTTGAACAGCAAAGGCTATTTGCAAGACCGTCTGGACGACATTGCCTATCTGGGCGGCGCTTTGGTTGCCACGCTGGAAGACGCCGCTATAGCGACCACTGTGGGCTTTGGCAGCGGTAGCGAGATGTTCCGCTCTATTGTGCAAGCTGCGGCTGATGCTGCGGCCGCGCCCTTTGGCACCGTGGCCGTTGATGCGATCTTTAGCGATGCGGCTGATGCCGGAGAAATCCTTGACGGCACGCAATACAACGCGAGTTTCGCGTTTAGCGGCGCCGAATATCAAACGCGCGGCGCCTTGGCGCAAAGCATCGTGCAATTTTCCGGGCAGCTTGCGGCGTCTTCTAGTGTTGATGACAGCCTAGCGTTAGGCTTTGCCCGCAGCGACGGCGATTACGTTCTAACCTTGGACTATTCCGAAGATTTGTGGAGCGAGGCGATCGCCGGCAGTGTCGACAAGTCTGATATGATGGGCCGGGCTGAGATCCTTTCGCTATTGGGTTACGAAGCGTACTTCGGCAACCTTTTCAGTAATGCCGTCGAATTGGCGATGGGTTTTCTTTGGAATGACGGGTCGAGCGATGCGTTTGACCGGCTTCATTATAGCTTCCAAAGCGATGACATTTTGGTGGGAATGACCACTGATCTTGCGCTTACAAACGCAGGCTATCTGATTGATGATGCGACTTATGGAACGGATGCTTCAAGCGCCGATGCGTTGATCGCGACCCAATACGATGACGATGTAACCGGCTCTGTTCGCAACGAGCTTTTTGACATGGGTGACGGCGACGACACGGTTGATGCAGGCGACGGTGACGACATGATCATCGCAGGTAGCGGCACCAACTACATCGACGGCGGTGCGGGCACTGACCTGTTGGCCTTTTATCAAAATTATTCGGATTTGGTCTCGGATAATTTCCGCATAACCGAATTGGATGCGACCCACGCCTATGAATACCTGATCGAAGAGATTGATGCTTTTGGCAATGCGAACGGTTCAACCGATTATGTGCGCAACTTGGAATGGGCGCAGTTCGACGCGGATCTGATTGAACTGACACCAGGCGTTAGCACGACTGCCGGTTTTGGAGCGGGTGGCGCCCCCAATGGTCCTGACCAATCTTTCGTGGCCATGGCACAAGGGCTGCGCGACGCTTTGGTGAATGCCAAAGCCGAGATAGAGACCAATGGCTTTAATGAGGGCACCCCAGTTATTGGCCCCGGATTGACGGCAAACTCTAGCAGCATCCTGCAAACCATAGACAACATGGCAAACGGCATTGATTTGGCGCTGGCAACGCTTGATGCCACCTCAACCGATGCTGATTTTGTGGCGGCTTTCAACGCGCAGATTCCTGAATTTTCTATGTCCGAAATAGGTGACGGCACCTTCTCGTTGGTGGCGAGTAGCACCCTTTTGAATATGCCGCTTGGCATTATGGCGCTTGCGCCAGATCTTGGTGTTGGTGGCGGGCTAAATCTAGATGCTTCGGTGGATACGACCGCCGATCTTTTCCTTAATCTTGGGTTCACACTCGATCCCTCCGGGGCAGTCACACGTGTCGCAACGGCCGCGGACACAATGGTGTTGAACCTTACGGGCAACGTCGACACCTCAGCTGACGGGGCGTTGGGTTTTCTGGCGCTGGACATCGAAGATACAAACAGCAGCAAAGACGAGCTTAATATCACACTGACGCTTGATCTGGATCCGGCGACAGCGCCATCACTGGAGGTTACTGGCTATGCTGGCGTTGAGATCGATTTTGAGACCAATATGCCTAGCGATCTGCTGCCGCAGATGGCCGCGACCTTCACGGCGAATGCAACCTTTGACGGCGCGGCAAGTCTAAGCGGCGCTGATGCCACGGTCACCGCCACAATTGGATTCACCGACATCACGATGGACCCCGGCGCATTGGTCGATTTCTTCGACCGGACCTTGGGCGATATTGCAGGTGTGGCGACGACTTTCCCCATTGGCGAGATCGTCGACATTCTGACCCAGCGTATCCCCATCGTCGACGACGTGGCTGGCTTTCTTGATGAAAACGACAATGGCAAGGTCACTGCCTCCGATCTGATCACAGTCTTTAGCAACGGCATTGATCTGGGATTTGTTGATGCGGTGGATGACCTGTTGCAAGTGCTGGATGTCATTGACGCGCTCGCCACGATTGACGGCGATGTGGTGCTTGGCGATTTGGTGCTCTCGACAGAGGCGACCGCCAGCATCGGCAATGGCGAAAGCCTTGATGGGGTTGAGCTATTTGGCGCCAATATCGGCGGCGATATTCTGGCCGAACTGGGCACGTTTGGCACAAGCATAAGCGGCGCTTTGAATTCTGAGTTCTCACACGCAGGCCGCCTGAGCATCCCGATTATCGAAAATCCGATCGAAACCCTCGGAGCGATCTTGCTGAACGGCTTTGGCGGCGACGATGTCACTCTGGTCGAATACGATCTACCGGAACTTGGCTTTAATTTCGCACCAAGCATCACCTTCCCCTTCGGCCCCATCGCGATCACCATTGGCGGTGATTTTGGCGCAGAAACCGACTTTGCGGTTGGGTTTGATACCGCTGGTCTGGATTTCGCAGAACCGGATTTGGAAGAAGGGTTTTACATCTCAACCGGGGCTGCGGCAGGTGGCGGTTACAATCCGTTCGCCTCCCTAACCTTCGGGATGGAAGCCGGAGGCGGTCTGGATGTGGTTGTCGGCAGCGTCTCGGTTTTGGGCCGCATCGGTGGCATCTTGGACGTGGACCTGATCGGATCGGATGACGGCAAGACGCGGGCCTCTGATCTTGCGAGTTTCCCGTGTATCTTTGACCAAATTTCTGGCGAACTAAACGCCGGTCTCGCGGTCGAATTTTCAATCGGGAAAAGCCCGCTAAAGTTCACCCAACGCATCACTTTGGCAGAAACGGTCATCGCCAACTTTAGTGCCGATCCATGTGCGGGCAGCGGCGGTGCCATGGAAGAGCACCGGGTCTTTAACGCCGCCTATGCCGTGCCCAATCTTTCGGGCGAGGACTTGGTGCTGAGTGTTGGTCCGCTTGGCGTTTTGCGTGATCCAGACGGCTTTTTTGACGACGTTTTCAAGCCTTCCGCCAATAAATTTGAAGAAGCAGAAGCCTTCCACGTCGCAGCCGCACCCGCAGATGAAGCGGGCATTGTCGATCCTGATGCCGTGGCTGTTTATGCCTTCGGCCGCTACGAGGTCTTTTCGCGCGAAAACGGCTTTACGCAGGTTTCAGGGTACGGCGGCAGCAAGGAAGATTTACTTTCAATTAGCGATGAGCTTGCGATCAAAGCGGTCTTTGCCGGTGGTGACGCCAATGACACGCTGATCGGTGGCGCGCTTGGTGACGAGCTAAGTGGCGATGATGGCAAAGATCAGTTGTTCGGCAACCAAGGGGCAGACACGCTAAACGGTGGAGCTGGCAACGATGTTCTGGACGGTGGTCAGGGTGCGGACAGTCTTGACGGTGGGGCCGGGTTTGATGAGGTGGACTACAGCGCGTCAACCACTGGCGTGTCCATCACCTATGATAACAACGGCGATCTGGTCGCCATGGGCGGCTTGGCCAATGGCGATACGCTTGTAAGTATCGAATATCTTCGCGGTTCGGACTTCGATGATGTGCTAGAAGGCAACCAGCTTGGCCAAAACGTACTGCATGGCAATGACGGCGACGACAGCCTAACAGGCGGCCTTATGGACGATCTTTTGATTGGGGGGGCCGGTGCTGACACCCTAGTTGGCGGCGCAGATGTAACCGATGGCGACACAGCCTCTTATGTCTGGTCAGCCTCGGCGGTTCTGATCGATTTTGATGCAGGCACGGCAACGGGTGGCGATGCAACAGGTGACGTGTTGCAAGGCATCGAGAATGTGCATCTGACCTATTACAACGATGTCTTTACGGGCAATAGCGCCGACAACTATGTCGAAGGGCTTGACGGCGACGACGATCTAACTGGTCTGGGCGGGGCAGATACGATCCTAGCAGGCGAAGGCGCAGACGTTGTGCGCGCGTCCGGCGATGGGGATCTGCTGAACGGTGGTGGCTATCACTTCACTGGCTCACAAACCGGATACTCGACCACGGACCGGGATCTTTTAACATACGCAAGTGCGGCAGCTGGCGTGACGGTCGATCTGAGCCTCGGCCTAGCCACGCTGGACGGTGTAACCTTCGACACAATCGCTTTTGCCACGGAAATCGACGATGCCGGGGTGCAGACCGCGAGCAACTTTTCAAGCTTCGAGGATGTTCAGGGGACCAGCTTGGCCGACAGCATTGTCGGGGATGATGGTGACAACCTGCTGATGGGTCGCAATGGTGGCGACACGCTGCGTGGCGAGGGGGGCTCGGACACGCTGATTGGCGGGATCGGTGCAGATGATCTTGGCGGCGGCGCTGGTTTTGATACAGCCGATTACTCTGGTTCAAACGCGGCAATTAACGTCAACCTAAACACGGGCGCGGCCAGTGGTGGCCATGCGGCCAACGATACTGTGACGAGTATCGAGGATATTATCGGCACCAACGCTGCCGACACTCTGACCGGGTCGATATTCGCCAACAAACTGGATGTAGGCACTTGGACAGATGCTGGCACTGATGATGTTAACGGGCTGGGCGGCTCTGACACTTTGGTCGGGAATTTCGGCACGGCGACCGAAGATCTAATCTTTGACGTAGATCATTTTTCTAGCACCGATGAAGGCGTTCTTTACGAAACCGCTTCAACCGATGAGTTGCTGACATGGCAAAACATGGAAGCCTATCACCTGACTTCTGGGTCGGGGGATGACAACTTCTATGCAAACTCCGACGGCGGAGATTTCAACCCCGGCGATGACATTATTTCGACCGGAGCCGGAGACGACACGGTCGCTATGGGATCGGGCAATGATGTCATTTCACTGGGTGACGGCGCTGATGTTGCGCAGCGTATCCACGGCATCGACCAAACCTTCCTGATCGACGGGGGCCGAGGCATAGATGAACTGGTAGCCAACCTATCAAGCCTTACCGAAGGTGTGACGCTTTATTCGTTCGGGTCGAACAGCTCCGGTCTTGGCAGCACTATCCTAACAGAACATGGCGGGGCCTTCCTGAATTTTGAACTATTCCCCGACCTTGAAACGGGGTCTGGCGATGACATCCTGACCGCACTTGGCGATGGTGATAAGATTTGGAATACTGGTGCAGGCGCGGATCATGTAACCGTTGATTTCGGTACAAATGAAATCATAGGCGGCGAAAGCCACGAGTTAATTGGCGGACAAAACATCGTTGATGTCGATGTTGCGACGATGAACTTCTCGCATATCTCTGGCGCTTCCATTCAGACGATATCAAACCCGGCTGACGGGGAAGAAATCTCGGTTCGGGTGATGATCGATCTGAACGGGGACGGCACAGGTACGGTACTTGGAGATAACACCCTGCTGCAAGAGTTTGAGCGGGTGATCCTGACAGGCACAGGCGGCAATGACGTTTTGATCGGTGTCAGCCATGATGAAACTGGCGGCAATTTTGTCCTCAGCGAGCAAGGCGATACCCTAAGCGGCCTTGGTGGGGATGACACGATCACAGGTCGTTCTGGCAGTGACAGTCTAATCGGTGGGTCTGGTGCGGATAGTATATCTGGCAATCTTGGGTTTGATACGATCGACGCAGGCGCAGGTGACGGCGTGCTTGACGGTGTGGACACCGTCTTTGGTGGCTTTGGCTCTGACAGGTTTGTGCTGGGAGATGACGCAAGCAGCAGCTACGGCGCGGATGCCTCTGGCGACTATGTCTTGATCCAAGATTTCAACAGCGGCGGTGGTGACACGATCCAATTGCACGGCGACGCAAGCGACTATTCAGCACTCGCCAATGGCGGTGACATAGACATTGTGAGGGCCGTCGATGGAAACTTAGTAGCGCGGCTTCAAGGTGTAGCTGCCTTCGATCTTTCCGC
>CAZBBZ010000167.1:0-6384 GCA_964489925.1 uncultured Rhodobacterales bacterium | reverse complement strand
GGCGCGCCCGGACTTGTTTGATCGCATCGGGCTTTTGCACCCCCTGATCCCTTGGACGCCTACAGATGTTTCCGGCCTAAAGAACCGCCAAATTTTGATCAGCGCGGGGCGGCGCGACCCGATTTGCCCATGGCCCCAGACCGAAAAACTCGTCGCTTGGGCGTCCGCGCAAGGGGCACAAGTGGCGACGAGCTTTCATGATGGTGGCCATGAGTTACGCCAAGAAGAAATCGTAGCATTGGCAAATCTGATGTCGGCCCCCACCGCCGCTGCCTAAGAAACGCAGGCATGGGAATATGCCAGAACACAAAGGATAAAACGATGAGTTGGTACCCAACCCAAACCACTGTTAAAGCCGAGCATATTCCGATGTCGCCAGAGCTGGAAAAGACACTGCCCAAGGCTGCTGGATAGGAAGCGGTTGGTTGATGCAAAAGCTTTGAGGGTTGCCTTGAGCCATAGGAAAAATGCACCAAGTGCGGGAACGAGGGCGCAGCCCGCCCGCACTATCGCCAGACCGCGGTCTGGCTTGAGCGAAAACAAAGCCAACGACTGCGAAGTCGTGTTGCAATTGCGTACTTGGAAACAAGCACCGCCTTTAGGCAGAATGCTCCGCTGGTGTCCCGACCAGATGGACAGAAATAAAAGAAAACCCCAAGAAATTTGCGCATTTCCTCAATCACCTCTATCTTTAGGGTAGGAACTTTTTCAAAGGATCACACTATGGCCCTGCCCCTTGCCCCTATCGCGATTACCGCTGTGCGTATCGGCGCTCTGGCGGCTGTGACCTATTACGTGGCGCGCAAAAGCCGTGGCCTGCCCACAATCAAAGAAGAAGATGCCCATGACGATGTGGGCGAAGGGGCGTCTTGGGTCCACAGCCGCAACCCGGACAGTATGCAAGCCAATGGCGATGCCCGTATCGTGCGCACCATCCGCATCCCCGGTGGACCCGGCATCGAAATCGACGCCACGGCTTTGGGCCGCATCAAATTCAAGAAGGTCGACTAAAAGATGAAGCTTTACTTCAATCCCGCTTCGCCCTTTGTGCGCAAAGTCCATATCGCGCTGATCGAAACCGGGCTGGATCAACATGTAGACATGGTCTCGGTGCTTGGCCATCCGACCGACGTGGGCTCGCTGCCGATCACGCAAAACCCACTTGGCAAAATCCCAGCGCTAGAACGCACGGATGGCCCTGCGATTTATGACAGCCGGGTGATTTGCCAATATATTTCTGACATGGCCGATGGCGCACTTTATCCCGCCAAGCCACGCCTATGGGAAACCATGACCCTAGAAGCGACCGGCGACGGGCTGATGGATGCGGCAATTCTGATGGTTTATGAAAGCCGCTCGCGTGCCGATGATAAACGCGACCCGGCTTGGGTCGAGGCACAGTGGTCCAAGATTGAGCGTACCCTTGACGCGCTAGAGTCTCGTTGGATGAGCCATCTGGCCGGGCCATTGGACATGGGACAAATTTCGGTCGCTTGCGCGTTGGGTTATTTGGATTTCCGCCACCCAGATCGGGATTGGCGCGGGGGCCGCACGGCTTTGACAAATTGGTACGCAAAAATGTCGGCACTGCCTTCTGTGGCGCAAACGAAACCCGACGCGTGAACACGCGAGTGCGTGTAAGAGAATTAAAATTCTATACAAACTCTGTGTGGAAAAAACGTCTAAGACGGGCCATGGCGCATCGCACCGAGCGATCCGCCATAATTGGACCAAACTGATATCATTTGCAGGTGCGCAAGGTATCCTTGTCTGTCTTTGCATCCACTCGTGGGGGCAATCAGCAAAAGGTTGGGCAAAATTAGGTCGGTTCTGATCCGGGTCATTGAACGCGGATTGATGTACGGCCTGCCATTTCTTGCCTTGGGGCGGCATTCTCAACACTGGGAATGCCGCCTTATTTTTACGCCTCCGCCCAACCTGAAACCCGCATTTCCGCCAGACGTGACGCGGTGCGTTCAAACTCAAACGCGCCTTCGCCTTTCGTGTACAACTGCTCTGGCTCGGCTTGGGCGCTCGCAATCAGCGTGGTTTTCGCCTCGTAAAGAGTATCGATCAGGGTGACAAAGCGCTTGGCTTCGTTATTGCGCGCGCGGCTAAGTTTGGGGATGTTTTCCAGCATAAGAACTGAAATACCTTCTGCCACAGCGATGAAATCAGACGGCCCAAGAGCGCGCGCGCAGAGCTGTTCAAAATCGACCCGCGCAACCCCGTTGGAAAACTGGGCCAGCTCGATTTGGCGCCCCTTGTTTTCGATCACCAACGGCGCGTCATTTCCATTGGTCAATTCTTCCCAAAGCTGATCCATTGACGACGTGGTGGCCTTGTTTAGAGGCGAAAAATACAGGTCACGCCCCTCAAGACGTTCGCGCCGATGATCGATCGCACCGTCCAGATGATGAATGTCTAGCTTTTCCTCAATCAACGCGATGAAGGGCAAAAACAGCTTCCGGTTCAGCCCATCCTTATAAAGATCGCCCGGCACCCGGTTCGAGGTCGTGACCACCACCACCCCGTGATCGAACAAGTGTTGGAACAAGCGCCCCACGATCATCGCATCTGTGATGTCTGTGATTTGCAGCTCGTCAAAACACAACAGCTGCACCTCATCCACAACTTCTGCCGCGACCACAGACAAAGGGTCCTTCGTGCCAGTCGCGCGCACATGGGCAAGGCGGTCGTGAATGCTTTGCATGAACGCATGGAAATGGACGCGCTTTTTCTTTTCCACCGGGCAGGTATCAAAAAACAGGTCCATCAACATGGATTTGCCGCGCCCGACGCCGCCCCACATATAAACCCCTTTGGGGGCCGCTTCCGGCGCACTGCGCGATAAAAACCGCGATAGCCCGGATTTTTTGGGCGCAAACTCGTGGGTGCGCAGGGCGACATCCAAGCCATCCAACAAATTGACCGCCGCGCCTTGCGGTGCATCCGCGCGGATGTCGCCATTTGCAATCAGCTTTTCATATCGCGCTTTGACGCCATCGCCCATTGGCCAAACCCCATGTTTCCCGCGCTCTACTTCCTAAAGACTTGTGGTTAATACAAGTTTTGTTTTGACCTTAGAATTCTTTCCTTCCATGTCTGTGCAATGAACAACGCAACAAACCATCCCATCAAAGAACAAAGCTTGATCAACCCCGTTTTGATTGTGGGTTGTATCATTGTGATGATCGGGTTTTCGATCCGTGCCTCGTTTGGCGTCTTTCAACTGCCCATCGCCAACGAATTTGGCTGGATGCGCGCGGATTTTTCCATGGCGATTGCGATCCAGAACTTGGCATGGGGCATCGGCCAACCGATTTTTGCCGCCATCGCCGAACGCTTTGGGGATCGGCGCGCCATCATATTGGGTGGGTTGTTTTACGCCGTCGGGCTTGTGCTTTCGAGTTACGCAGTCACGCCCGGCGCGCATCAATTCTTGGAAATTTTGGTCGGCTTTGGGGTTGCCGGTACCGGATTTGGCGTCATCTTGGCCGTGGTGGGCCGCGCATCATCAGACAAAAACCGCTCGCTTAGTTTGGGCATTGCAACCGCCGCGGGCAGTGCTGGGCAAGTCATCGGGCCACCTTTTGCGGAATATCTCTTGGGCATGATGAACTGGAGTTCGGTTTTCCTGATCTTTGCCGCGATCATCCTTGGCGCGCTTTTCTTTCTGCCCTTCATGCGAGTGCCGGTGGCCCAAAACTCCGCAAAGGTCGAAGAAAGCATGCTCGCGATCGTCAATAAGGCGATCCGCGACCCAAGCTATATCCTGATCTTCATCGGCTTCTTTTCCTGCGGCTACCAACTGTCGTTCGTGACCGCGCATTTCCCTGCCTTTATCGCAGAGGTCTGCGGCCCCATTGCCCCCGGCAGCATGATCGCCGGGTTTGGGATCACCACCACATCCTCGCTTGGGGCTTGGGCCATTGCGGTGATCGGACTGTTTAATATCTTTGGCACGATCCTTGCGGGCTATTTGGGGAATTTCTTTCCGAAAAAGCACCTATTGGCGCTGGTCTACCTTGGCCGCACGTTGATTGCGGCATGGTTTATCCTGACCCCCATGACCCCTGAAAGCGTGATGATCTTTTCCGCCCTCATGGGGTTCTTGTGGCTCGCAACGGTACCGCTCACCAGTGGATTGGTCGCGCATATCTATGGCCTGCGCTACATGGGTACGCTTTACGGGATCGTGTTTTTCTCGCACCAACTGGGCTCGTTCTTGGGCGTTTGGCTGGGGGGAATGCTCCATGATGCTTATGGCAGCTACACCCAAGTTTGGTGGGTCGGCGTCGGTGTCGGCGCGCTATCGGTCGTGGTCCATTTGCCGATAAAAGAGCGCCCCTATGAGGCGCGGGAGGCGGCGGCTTAGGGTATGCGCAAAGCGATCGGGGTTTTTTGCTTTATACTGACTACTCTGCTTAGTTTTCCAGCTTGGGCGGACGGTGCAGGCGAACGCGAAACCCTCGCATTGCAATCCTGCCTTGATGACCACCCAAATGCGGAAGAATATTGTTTCAACGTACCCTACTACACTTGCATGGGAACAATGTTAGGCATCGCCCCCAACCCAACTAGCGCGAAGAACATATGCCTATTTCAGGAATTCGAAGTCTGGAACAACCTTGTCAACGAGGCTTGCGATCAGTTCAAACTGATTTTTGAGGAAAATAGCCGTGAATGGCGGCGTATTTGTACAGGAAATTTTCCACCGTTCTGGAGCGACATACTTGGCAGTTTCCCAGAATCTACACAAAACGGTGTCCCAAGTCAGAGTTTAGGTCTTTCCGCCCACATCGTCCGATCCTTTGCAGTGGAGTTGCGTATGGCGCTCAAACTCTTGCCAAGACCGCAACAAAACTAATTGCGCCCTAAGCCCAACACGCGGCCCCTTAAAGCGTCCCCTGCACCACGTAACGCAAGGCGCGGACCACTTGCTCGGGCGTTTCGGCCACAACCAAAGCGGCGGCATCGACCTCTTTCAGCGCATGCTGATGATCGGCCCCGTGCATCACAATCAGCGGCGTGCCAAGCGCGGCGGCATAGCCCGCATCAAAAGCTGCATTCCACTGCTTATACTTGTCGCCAAAGCGCACAACGACCACGTCAGCGGCTTCGATCAGCGTGCGGGTGCGGATGGCGTTTAGTTTGGCACCCTTGTGGTCGTGCCAAAACTTATCCGGCTCCGCCCCCAAAATCTCGACACCGCAATCATCCGATGCGGCGTGATCCGTCACTGGCGCGCAGAACATTGCATCCAGATCAGCGGCACCCTTTTGGATCTGCTCGCGCCAATCGGTGTGAATTTCACCCGATAGATAAACGTTCAACGTCATGAGCGCAGCTCTCCTTTGGTGGTTTTGACCACATTGGCGATGATCTTGTCGCTGATTGCGTCGATGTCTTTATCCGTTAGGGTCGCGTCTTTGGGTTCAATCCGCACCGTAAAGGCGATAGATTTCTTACCCTCACCCAGCGACTTGATCGCCATCTCGCCATCAAACACGTCAAACACAGCCGCATCCGCGATCAGCGCCTTATCCGCGCCGCGCGCCGCTTTCAGCATGTCAGCGGCGGCAACATCGCTTGCCACCACAAAGGCAAAATCACGTTCCACCGCTTGCAGATCAGATACTTTGAGCGCCGGGCGCGTGGTCGCCTTGGCTTTCTTGGCCGGGATATTGCCCAAGTAAATCGTTAGCGCCGCTGCTGGGCCCTTGACGTCGAAAGTCGACAGAATTTTCGGGTGCAATTCCCCAAACGCGGCCAGCGGGTTTTTCGGCCCCAGCGACAATTGCGCAGAGCGGCTTGGGTGGAACCAGCTTGGCGCATTGCGCATGGCCATCAGGTTGGTCGGCGCGCCCAAAGCGGCCAATACATCCTCGGCCACGGCGCGGGCATCAAACAGATCAACACCGCGACGGCCCCCGTGGGGGTTGCGCGGCCCGTCTTGGCCCACCAACAAGGCGGTCGCGACAAGCGCTTCGTCCTCTGGTTCTGTGCCTGCAAACACCTGACCCACTTCAAATAGGGCCATATCCGCAAAACCGCGCGCTTGATTGCGATGGGCTGCGCGCAATAAACCGGGCAGGATGTCGGGGCGCATATGGGACAAATCCGCCGAAATCGGATTATCCAACTGCACATTTTCACCGCCCCCTTCAAAGGCCGCCGCCGCCGCTTGGTCGATGAACGCATAAGTCACGCATTCATTAAACCCAGCCTGCGCCATCGCCCGGCGCGCGGTTGCGGCGCGGCGTTGGTTTGGCGTCAAGATGCGCGGGGTCACCCCGCTTTGTGGCTTGGGCAGTGGCACGCCCTGTAGTTTCGTCAGCGAGGTCACACGCGCGATTTCTTCCACCAAATCCGCTTCGCCTT
>CAZBBZ010000166.1:0-6416 GCA_964489925.1 uncultured Rhodobacterales bacterium | reverse complement strand
TTCGTGTGATCGCCAGCGCGTCGCGGTAAAGCGGCTCTGCCTCGTCATACCGTCCGGCACGATACAGCGTCAAAGCATGGTCGTTTAGGGCCGTGCTATACTCGGCAGAGTCTTCCCCAAATTCCGATTTAGCCGCCGCCATGAATTTGGGGCCAAGTTGCAGCGCGGTCGCATAATCCCCGATACGTTCGGCAAAATCATTGGCCTTTTCTAAGTTCTGATAACTCGGGTCGCGTTGCGCGGCTTTGCCGTAGCGTTTGGCGGCACCATGCCAATCAATGCGTTCCTCTGCGATTTGGCCAAGGGCGAAGGACGTTCGAGCGTGTTTCTTATCAGCGATGTCTGCGTCTGCATCGATGCGGTTGAAGATCGCCTCGGCCTTGTCTAGATCACCTGCCTCTAGCGCTTCGCGTGCCAATGTCTCATCAGGCGAGTTTCCTAACAGGGCTTCGAGTCGCTCAATGCGCGCTTCGTATTTTTGATATGCCTGATCAGGGTTGGCAAATTCTTGTCGAATCGCGTCGAGTTGGGCTTGAATTGCTGGCCTGTCTTGAGCCGGCGCAGTCGCCAACGCCGCCCTTTTTTCTGCCTCTGAATCGATTTTTTCCGAAAACCAACTCGCGAGATTCGGGTCCGGGTCTGGTCCACTGGGGCTAAAGGCAGATCTCTTTGGTGGGCGCTCAAGTATTTCTCGTATATTGCTTGTTACCAGCTCATAGACGTCCGCATCTCTACTTTTGGGTTTACATATCTCAAAATGATTCAAGTTAATCGGCGTAGCCCCGTATTTTGCGTTACCGGGGTCCGCACTGGATGGCTCTACGATCCAAACCTTCTTTTTGAATTTTGTGTTTTCGCGATAAGCGAATGTCTCGATGTCCAAAACTTCGCTAGCCTGATATTTGTACCAATCATAAAGGTCGAGGATGTGTGGATTATCTTCGATCAGGTCTTTGGCTATCGGCGTGGTTTTCGTGATCATTCCGAAGTGATCTGCAAGTGTCGCGATTCCAGAACCAGTATGGGGAGTAGCGATAAAAATTACACCCGTAGTCTTGGCCGGAAAGTGTCCAAGTGTTTTTGGGGCAATTTCTTTGCAAAAGCGAAGGACCTGTTTAACAACTAAACCACCAAGACTGTGGCAAATGAAAATTATTGGGTAGTTCCCAAGCCTTTTTGCCTGAAAATATGCGGCAACGTTTCGACCATATTCTGGCAACGAAAATTGCCCACCGTAATCTGTCCAATGTGATTTTTGTGATGGGTATCCAAACGTCCATACGCGACAATCGGCAAAATCACTTCCTATCCATGATGGCCAAAAATCACTTTCTTTATCATTAGGATGCCAAGTTTCTCGGTGATGACCTTCTAGGCCATGGACGTAAATGATGTCCGCCAAAATCTCAGCGCCCTCTTTTGGCGACGAAACGACTTCTAGAATGTTATCTGACATCAATGCCCCACCTAATCCAATAACCGCAGGGTATCGACCATCCCAAATTGAAACAAGTCAGTTTAGCGACAGGGGCTTCCCCCTCAAACCCGCGCGCCAATCCCGGTCAGATGCGCTTCGACCGCGCCGCGCACAGATTGTTGGCCATCGCGGATTTCCCCGTCGATGACTTGGCGCAGGTCCGCCAGATTGATCTCTCGCAACAGGCGCTTTACCGGCCCGATAGACGCCGGGCGCATGGACAGACGGCGCAGACCCATTGCTGCAAGACAAACCGCCTCCAGCGGGCGGCCCGCATCCTCGCCACAAAACGACACGGGCGTATTGGTGCCATCACAGCGATGCACGATGCGCTCGATGAACGACAAGAAACTGGCGTTCAGCGTATCATAGCGCCGCCGCACCACTTCGTTTTCCCGATCAGCGGCAAAGAAGAACTGTTTCAGGTCATTGCCCCCGATCGAAATGAAGTCGGTCATTTCAAAAAATTGGCGCGGCGAAAACGCAAGGCTCGGGGTTTCTAGCATCGCCCCAATATGCAACTCGGACGGCAATTCGTGGCCCAGTTTGCGTTCCGTGCCCTCAACCCGCTTAACCATCGCGCGCGCGGCGCGAAATTCGTCCATCTGGGCAATGAACGGAAACATGATGTGCAGCGGGCGCCCTTTGGCCCCGCGCATCAGCGCTTGCAGCTGCATGGTCATCAAACCGGGCCGATCAAGCCCAAGGCGAATGGCGCGCCAGCCCATGGCCGGGTTTGGCTCATCGATAGATTTCATCGTCGGCAGCACTTTGTCAGAGCCAATATCAAGCGTGCGAAAAATCACCGGCTTGTCGCCTGCCGCGCTCATGATGTGCTCATAAATGCGCGCCTGTTCATCGCGTCCGGGAATGCGCGAGCGGATCAAAAACTGAAGCTCCGTGCGAAACAGCCCGACACCATCCGCGTTGCAGGTCGGCAGGCTAGGCAAATCGGCCATCAAGCCCGCGTTCATGGTCAGCGAGACATTGATCCCATCAAGCGTCGTCGCAGGTTCATCGCGCAGGGCCGCATAAGCGAGTTGTTCTTCCGCCAGCATCGCGGATTTTTCGCGAAAGGCCGTGCGCACCGCATCATCAGGGCGCAGATGCACCAGCCCCGCATCGCCATCCAGCAGCAACTGATCGCCGGGCAAGGCTTCCGCGTTCACCCGGTCCGCGTGGATCACCAAAGGGATCGCCAAAGCGCGGGCCACAATCGCTGCATGACTGCCGACGGACCCTTCTTCTAGCACCACGCCTTTCAGCGATTTGCCGTATTCCATCAATTCGGCCGGACCAATATTACGCGCCACAAGGATGGCGTTTTCGGGCAACTCGCCGGGGGTGTCTTGCCCGGTCAGGATACGCAGCAGCCGGTTCGACAGATCATCAAGATCGTGCAAGCGCTCGCGGATATAGGGATCAGGCACACGGGCCATACGCGCGCGGGTGGCGGATTGCTCTTTTTCAACCGCAACTTCCGCCGCCAGACCGCTTTCAATGCCATCCATCAGCCGTTTGATCCAACCGCGATCATGGGCAAACATGCGGTAAGCCTGCATGACATCTTGCGCCTCAGACCCCGGCGCGGCCAGATCAGCGTCAATCAATTCATCAACCCGACCCTGCAAGCGCGCCATCGCCTCAATCAGCCGGGTCTTTTCGCTGTCCACATCATCGGCCACCGGATTGGTGATAACGATGGTGGGTTCATGCATGACCGCAACCCCTTCTGCGGTCCCTTCTTGGCCAGACAAACCTTGCACCGTGTAGGGCAACTGGTGAGGCGCCCGCATCGCCGCGTGGTCATCGACAAACGCGCCCAGCTCGGCCATTTCCGCCAGCACCATCGCCACGACTTCTAGGCCGTAAATCTCGTCGTCGGAATAGATCCGCTCTGCTTTGTTTTGGACAACCAAGACGCCCAAAATATCACCCAATCGCTGGATCGGCACCCCAAGAAACGATGAATACACTTCCTCGCCAGTTTCGGGCATGTAGCGAAAGCCCTTTTGGGCAGGCGCATCAGCCGCAGCAATTGGGCGTGCGGTTTTGGCAATGCGCCCCACCAGACCTTGGCCGACTTTCAAGCGCGTTTGGTGAACCGCTTCAGCTTTCAACCCTTCGGTGGCGCATAGCTCTAGCGTTTCCGCATCGCGGCGCAGATAAATCGAACAGACCTCTGCCACAATGCTTTCAGCAATGATCGTCACGATCCGATCAAGCCGCGCTTGACCCTCGCCAGCCTCCGCCAACGCGTCGCGTAACCGCTTTAGCAGTACACGGGACTCAACGCCGGTTAGCTGGGTCATTGCTCATGGCTCGCGTTTGCCTAAGGTTTTTCCAATTCAAAGGCATCATGCAATGCTTGCACCGCGAGTTCCATGTATTTTCGATCAACCAGAACGGAAACCTTGATTTCAGAAGTGGTAATCACGCGAATGTTGATGCCTTCATCGGACAATGCTTTGAACATCTGCTGAGCAACCCCGGTATGGGACCGCATGCCGATGCCAACGATTGACACCTTGGCAACGGCATCATCCGCAAGCATTTCGCGGAAATTAACAACGCCATCCGCTTTCGCGGCCTCCATAGCTTTCCGCGCCTTTGGAAGATCTCCAACCGGGCAGGAAAACGTCATATCTGTGCGACCATCTTCAGAAATGTTCTGTACGATCATATCGACGTTTACATTTGCTTCTGCGAGCGGGCCGAAAATAGCGGCCGCGATGCCGGGGCGGTCGGCGATGGAAACGAGGGTCACTTTCGCCTCATCCCGGCTATAGGCCACGCCGTTGACTGCATTGCTTTCCACGATTTCCTCCTCGTCACAGACCAAAGTTCCCGGCCCGTCGTCAAAACTAGACCGCACCTGCAGGCGCACGCCATATTTCATTGCCAATTCAACCGAACGGGTCTGCAAAACTTTCGCACCAAGTGATGCCAGTTCCAGCATTTCCTCAAAGGCGATTTTGTCGAGCTTGCGCGCTTTGGCGGAAATACGCGGGTCGGTGGTATAGACCCCATCCACATCCGTATAAATATCGCAGCGTTCAGCTTCCAGTGCAGCAGCAAAAGCAACCGCCGAGGTGTCAGAGCCTCCACGTCCCAAGGTCGCAATACGCCCATCAGGGGCAATCCCCTGAAAGCCCGCGATCACCGCGTGCATGCCTTCACCGAATTTTTCGATCAGGTTCGTCGTGTCGATCCGCTCAATCCGCGCAGAGCCATGCACTTCGTTAGTATAGAGCGGCACTTGCCAGCCTTGCCAACTGCGCGCGGACACACCCATTTCTTGCAAGGTCAGCGCCATCAGCCCAGCGGTGACATTCTCACCCGATGATACAATCGCGTCATATTCGCGCGCATCATAAAACTGCGAGGTTTCCTGCACCCAGCCGACAAGTTCATTCGTCTTGCCCGACATGGCCGAAACCACCACGGCCACGTCATAGCCGTTTTCAACTTCAGCTTTTACCTTTGCGGCGGCATTTTTGATCCGCTCTAGGTCGGCCACAGAGGTGCCGCCAAATTTCATCACGAGGCGTGGCATAATCGTCTTTCACCATACGGGCCGCAGAATTGCGCCCATCAAACCGCGCGCTACTTAAGCGGGGGCGACGTTGGGCGCAAGATGCATCATGTTTATCAGCCCTTAACTGATCGCGCAGCGATCTCTCCCCCCGCTGCAACGCCCGACGCCCAAGCCCACTGAAAATTGTATCCGCCAAGCCAGCCGGTCACATCCACCGCCTCGCCAATCGCGAAAAGCCCCGGCACGGCTTTGGCTTCCATGGTTTTGGACGACAACCCGTCCGTGTCGATGCCCCCGGCGGTCACTTCGGCCTTTGCATAACCTTCGGTGCCTGTGGGGGTGAATTTCATCGCCGTCAGCTGGTCTGCGGCCCGGTTCAATTCAGCATCCGGCGCATTCGCCATTTCTCGGCTGACTGACAGGCGCTGCCCCACCACATCCACCAAGCGCTTGGGCAAATGCGCAGCTAAGGCCGTTTGGACATGCGAGCGCGGCATCTCCTTTTTTGCCGCGATCAGCGCATCATGGGCACCGGGCAAGATATTCAGCCAGATCGGTTGACCGGGTTGCCAATAGGACGAAATTTGCAACACAGCCGGGCCGGACAGCCCTTTATGCGTGAACAAAACCGCTTCTTGAAAGCTGGTATCACCGACCCGCGCGCTGCCTTGCACCGACACGCCAGAAATATCCTTAAACGCCTGATCCTTGTCCCCAAGCGTGAACGGCACCAGCGCCGGGCGCGGTGTAATCACGTTCAAGCCAAAGCGACGCGCAATGTCATAGGCAACGCCGCTGGCCCCCATTTTCGGAATAGACGGTCCACCTGTTGCAATCACCAAATTGCGCGCTGACGCCCCTGCCGCATGAAACAATCCATCGCGCTGAGACACCTCACCAATGTCCGTAGACAGGCGAATTTCAACGCCCCCTTTGGCGCATTCATCCAGCAACATCGCCACAATCTGACGGGCAGAGCCATCGCAAAACAGCTGGCCCAGCGTTTTTTCATGCCAGGCAATGCCATGTTGTTCGACCAGTGCCAGAAAATCCCACTGGGTATAGCGACTAAGCGCAGACTTGGCGAAATGCGGGTTTTCTGACAGGAAATTCGACGCCTCGGTTCCGGTGTTGGTGAAATTGCAGCGCCCGCCACCGGATATCAGGATTTTCTTGCCCGGCTTTTCCGCATGGTCCACCAACAGCACGGACGCACCTGCCTGCCCAGCGGTCGCCGCAGCCATCAGGCCCGCACCGCCTGCGCCCAATATGATAGCGTCATAGATCATAAGCTGCGTTCATAGAGCGACACGCGTGGGGTGCAAGTCGCATAGTCCGCGCATGTAACCGATTGGCCTTTAGGCGTATGCAAAGTTGTGAAACGGTGAACCTGTCCAACAA
>CAZBBZ010000165.1:0-6436 GCA_964489925.1 uncultured Rhodobacterales bacterium | reverse complement strand
AGCCGAAGCCTTGTTCGTTAGTCGCGGCGATGACAGCGGCACCCACAAAAAAGAGCAAGCGCTTTGGGCGGATGCCGCTCTGTCTGCGGATGCCTTTGGCCCTTGGTATCGCCCGGTAGGGGCGGGCATGGGCCGCGCGTTGAACACAGCGGCGGCCATGGATGCCTATATCTTGTCGGATCGCGCCAGCTGGTTGAATTTCAAGAACAAGCGCGGCTTGGCGTTGTTGTTTGCAGGCGATCCAGACTTGTTCAATCAATATAGCTATTTGCCCGTGAACCCGGCCAAACATCCTCATGTTAAGACGGCCACGGCCACAAAACTGGAAAATTGGCTGACCTCTGAGACGGCGCAGGCATTGATTGATGGGTATATGATCGAGGGCGAGACACTGTTTACGTTCAACGCCAACTAGTGGGAATGTGGCTCATCCACCTCGCCGTGAATGGCGAACTGATCCAGTCCTGCATCATCCGCCTCAATGGTGCGAAACATCTCGCGCACGCCTGCGTCTGTCAGCTCGCGCGCCACCGTCAGCAGCGTGTTGGGCGCATGTTCGTTACATAAATCAACCATCTGCGACAGTTCTTCGGCTGCCACCGGGCGGGCCGCATCTACGTCAGGCGCGCCGTAGTAGGCGACAAAATGCTGGGCAAGATCGGCAATCGCGCTTTCGTATTCTGCCGCTTCAATTTGCGTGACCGCCACGAAGGTGACGCGCCCGCCGGTTTCTAGCCCGAACCAGCCATTGGCAAAGGCTTGGCGCGCTTTGCCTGCGATGTCGCTTTCGCCCCAGTCGGAAAACTCGAACCCGCCAGAAATACACCACTCGCCTGTACGCGCGGGGCTGGCATAGACCCGTTGGTCGCTTTCATCAAAGTGGATCGCGCGGGCAAGTTTCATGTGTCATCCAAAATCGTTGTAAGCGGGATTAGGGTGGTTTCGCTGCCTACACGAAACAACATGCCAAATCGCTCGTCAATGCCAAGAAAGGTGCCGATCTGACCGCCCTGTTCAAGCTCTTCGCCAATGCCATGGGCAAGCCCGCGCCATTCGTCATGGGCCGGTTTGATGCCGTCGTCTTCAAAGCGCCCAATCCAGTTGAGTGTATGGCGCGCCCATGCTTCGAGCAGCTTATCAGCGCCCACATCAACGCAACCTTCGGCATAAAGCGTGGTTTGGTCGGGATGCTCGCCCGCCACAATGTTATCATCGGGCCAAAGCGGTAGATCAAGTCCCACCACGAGCCATTCAGGGGTCTGGTCTGGGTCACTGGTAGATGCCGCCACCCGCATGTGACCGCAGCGCGCGCCGTTGACGCGAATGCCACCTGTCCATTCCAAATGCACAGCCACTTCTGGGGGGGCCAATGCGCCAAGTGCGTTTTGAAAGCCGATCGCACAAATCGGCAGCATGGCGACCGCGTCCTTTAGCGGGATTTCCGGGGCAAACACCAATGCCGCCCCCAGCTTGTTTGCCGTCAAGTGATAGGCCACCATGCCCGCATCACAGCCTTGGATCGCTTTCAAACAGGCATGCTGGAACGCATCGGAGGATGCAGGCTCTCCGTACATCAAGGGCGGAAAGCTTAGATCCATCATTGTGTCGCGCGCCGCTGATGCCAAATCAAGCGACCCCGCTGTCAATCAGGTGCTGGGCCACGGATTTGAACGCGGTCGCATAAGCCCCGTTTGGTTGCGTGGTCACAAGGGGGGCACCCCCGTCTGACGCCATGCGCACGTCGATATGCAAGGGCAGCTCTGCCAGCAAAGGCACGCCAAGCTTTGCAGCCTCTGCTGCAACACCGCCGTGGCCAAAGACATGTTCTTCATGCCCGCAACTGCTGCACACATGGGTCGACATGTTTTCGATCATGCCCAAGATCGGCACGTTCAACTGGTTGAACATATCAATGCCCTTGCGCGCATCCAGCAGCGCCACGTCTTGGGGCGTGGACACAATGATTGACCCGGCTACTTCGGCCTTTTGTGCGAGCGTCATTTGCACATCGCCCGTACCGGGCGGCAAATCGACAAGCAGCACATCAAGTGCGCCCCATTGCACTTGGTTCAGCATCTGTTGCAACGCGCCCATCAGCATGGGGCCACGCCAGACCACCGCTTGGTCTTCGTTCACCATCAGACCCAAGGACATCATCGTGACGCCGTGGTTGCGCATAGGCAGGATGATCTTACCATCCGGACTAGAGGGGCGACCACTCACCCCAAGCATCCGCGGTTGGCTTGGCCCGTACACATCCGCATCCAACAGTCCAACGCGACGACCAGCGGCGGCCAGCGAGCAAGCTAGGTTGGCCGAAACCGTAGATTTGCCAACCCCGCCTTTGCCAGACGCAATCGCAATGATATTGGCGATGCCGGGAATTTTCTGCGGCCCCGCTGGTGCGGCTTTTTTGGGCGCTTTCAAATCCGGTGGCGCCCCTTTGGTGTCATGGGCCGTCAACACGATCGAGGCCTCTAACCCCATGGCGCCAAGCTTGCTTTCCGCTTCGGCCTTAATTGCCGTATATGCCTCGGCCTGTGAGGGGGCGACTTCCAACACGAACCGCACGGTTTTGCCGTCCACGTTCAGCGCACGCATGACACCTGCGGAAACAATGTCGCCATCGGGACCCTTGATGCCTTTTAGGACTTCTAGAACGTCTTCGCGATCTACGTCTTGGCCTGCCAACTTAGTCTTCTCCTTTAATCTCGCCCACAACCTCGTGGGTCATGCCAAGCTCTTCGATTGTGACAACGGCCTTGATTGCAAAAGCCTTGCCCGGCTCACCGCCTTGGCGCAACGCATCCTCAATGGCTTGTTGCGACGTCACGCCCACCTGTTTTAGGAACTTGCGCATCGACATATTATAGTCTTCTGACATCCGGGGTCTCCCTTTATTTGACCTTTGCGCCTTGTTGCGATTACGCTTTCGTTCATGCGCGTTATTTTTGCGATATGTTTTCTTATGATCCCGCTGGTGATCCCACTGGCAAGCCTAGCACAGGACCGATTGGTGCGGCTTTATGCGCCCGCTGAACTGGTTGAAACGGGTCTGTTCAAATATGCCATGCCCCGATTCTCGCTCAAGACGCAAGTGAAGGTCACGCTCGTCGATCAGCGCGATGGGGCCGATATGGTGATCGGGCCCGATGGCACACCCTTGTTTGAAGGTTTGGGTGTGGTGTGGGCGGCCAGCACAACTGAAACGCCCCACACCAAAAAGCTTATGGATTGGATGCGCTCTGATGTTGGGCAGCGCACGATTTTTGGCTTTGCACCAGAGGGCGGGCCTGCGCTGTTCAGCGCGCCGCGCATCAAGGAAGCCACGGTCGCGCCCGCTACGATTGGCGATGATGCGGTCTTGGGAAAGCAAGTTTCGCGGGATAAATGCGCCCGTTGCCATGCGGTGGATGAGCAAACCCGCATGAGCACAATCGGCTCTACCCCCAGCTTTTTTGTCCTGCGCACCTTTGAGGACTGGGAGTATCGCTTCAGCATTTTTTACGTGCTGGCCCCCCATAGCGCCTTTACCCAGATCAAGGATGTGACCGAGCCCTTTGCCATAAATCGCCCCAGCCCGATTGTGCCGATTGAACTGTCGATGGGCGAGGTCGAGGCCATTCTTGCTTATATGGCTGTGCTGAGCCCGGCTGATCTTGGCGCGCCAATCCAAGCTCAGTGATCCCGTCGTTTTGAAAAATAGTCCTCGGTCGTGCGTGGGCGCGGGCGTTCGGGTCCCGCAAACGGGTTGTCGTTGCTGTGAAACTGCGCGTTGACCCGGCAGTTGTCGCACATTTGGATCATACGCAGCTTTGTCGGGTCGCTGAACATGGAATGGCCGGTCAGCTTTTCGGTAATGCGATCAATCGCGGATTTTGACCCAAAGAGCGCGCCGCACTCCACGCAAGGAAAGGGTTCTTCTTCGTTGAGCACGTGCTGGGTCAATGCAGCTGGGGTCAGATCAAGGCGGGGCTCATAGGTGATGGCATCCTCGGGGCAAACCGACGCGCAAAGCCCGCATTGCAGGCAAGCGTCTTCTTGAAAACGCAGTTGCGGCATATCCTCATTGTCACCCAAAGCGCCTGACGGACAAAGCGACACACAAGCCAGACATAGCGTGCAAGATTCCGTGTTCACCAAAACCGCGCCGTATGGGGCACCTTCGGGCAAGGCAATAGCCTCGGCATCTGGATTCAGGGCAATGGCAGCAGCGCGCGTGATCTGGCGGCGGGTTCCTATGGGGGCAACCGGCTCATTCGCGACTTGGCCACAGGCGTTGGCGTATAAGGTTGCCGTTAGCGCATCAGGGTCGGCTTCATCAATCACTGAAATCCCGTCGCAAATGGCATTGCATACCGCCACCTGCGCCTCGAGTGCAGCCCGATCCGTTGCCGGGCCAAGCAGCAAATCAACGCTAGCAAACCCTGCGGCGCGCGCGGCCAAGATTTCGGCGTGGCCAAAGCCGTTTAAGGCATCCACTTCCATTGGCACAACATCCGCTGGAAGCCCCTCACCATAACGCGCCGCAAGGCGGATCATTTCTGACCCATGTGCATCAACCACTAAAAGCCGGGGCGCTTTGCCACCTGCGCTAAGATACGCGGATGCCATGGTTTGCGCGCGGCGTATGGTGCTGTCCACTGTTGGCACATCCAGCGCAATTGCCCCGGACGGGCAGGCGGCCGAACAAGCGCCACAGCCCGCACAAATCATAGGATCAACCGTGACATGATCCCCGTTCGGGCTGATCGCCCCGGTAGGGCAAAGATCAAGGCAGCGCGAACAGCCGGATTGCTCTGCCCGGGAATGGGCGCAAAGCAAACTATCGGTTTTCACATAAAGCGGTTTTTCAAACGTGCCTGTCAGATGCGACGCGGCAAGGATTGCAGCGGCAACCCCCGGCGGATTGGCCGGGTCAGCGCGCAAATAGCCTTCGCGTTTTTCGGGGGCTGGAAACAGCGGCGGATTGCCAGTCAGATCAAGAATAATATCGCATTGCGAGCGCGCACCGTCTTTGGGATCGCTCAGACGCGGCGCGCCACGCCCTTCTGGTGCGCGCTGCTGTAGCGCGTCAAAGCGGGTTTCAAAGCCGCCAAGCGCACCACTTGCCCGGGCCAGTTTGCCTTTGACCACATCGTAATCGGACCCATCGGGCAGGTCATCACTGGGCGCCAGCAAGACGGTCACGCCAAGATGATCTTTCAGTGCCTCGGCCGCCGCCAGCGCCACATCAGCTGGCCCAAGGATCAGACAAAGACCTTCAGAAATCACGTCCAAAGTTTTTGCCGGAGGGCTGGGCAAAGCCGCGTCTGCGATCAAAGCGGCCATTTTGGGCATGGTGCTGGCTTTATCCTTTGTCCAGCCCGCCCGATCCCTCAAATCAAGGGTTGGCGGTGCATTTACACCCAGTTCCTCGGCCATTTCTTCGAACCGGCGCGTTTCCTGGGCACAGCAAATAATTGCATTACCATTTGAAATCGCAGCCGCAGCAATGTCTGCTTGATGCGTGCAAAGCGCTGTGCAAGGTGCGCTCACGTCTAGCCCTGTGGCTTTGGTCAATGCCTCTGCATCGATTGTCTGACTGCCAATACAATCACATGTTATCAGTGCCTTAGACAATTTTGTGCCTCGTTGATTTATGTGTTGGCTTGCGATGATCGGGCCAAGTCGCTCGTTACCTAGACATGAAATTTACGCGCCCACAATGCAATTCGTGCGGCTCTTAACTTTCTGGCGGGCACATAAATGTCAGGGAATGCCCAGATATGTTTCAACTTTTACGGGTGCTGACAAAAAACACTTCCCAAACGTTATTTCCTGACGCATCATTCAACTATGGGAGGAAGAGGATTGATTCACAATCCCGCCAAATACCAAACAATGCCCGTTGGGATTGTCTTGCGACGAACGCCCGGCATCACCCGTTGGCAGCGCTTCAACTGGTCCGTTTCGGCGGTGCTTCCCGGTGCGGCCCCGGCGGATTGGAAAGAGCTGCGCCGCGAGAAATTCGGGGATGGTGAGGCGATCGAGTTTCATATTGCGACGCTCACCTTGGAATTGCATGGCGCAGATACAGAGGCTTACTTGCACGGACTTCATGCCAAAGCTCCAAGCGTTTACGCCGTTCTGCGCTACGTCGAAGATGATGCGCGCCCGATTGAGCCGCTCTTGATCACGGCCTCGCCCTATGAAGCGCAGGATTACACGGATGCGGGCGAAGAACTGGTTGAAAAAGTGCCCATGCCAAACGGGTTGCACAATTGGGTCTGGGAATTTGTCGAAGCCCATCACGTCGAGGAAGAATTCATCAAACGTAAGCGGGACAAAAAACGGATTGATCTGAAAGAAGACGGCATTGGTGATGTTCGCATTCGCCAGACAGCGGATGTGTACCGCGCACCTGTCGCGGCGCGAAAGGTGCGGTTGCAATGAT
>CAZBBZ010000164.1:0-6447 GCA_964489925.1 uncultured Rhodobacterales bacterium | reverse complement strand
ACCAACGAAAGCAGTTACGATTCCGTCGACCGCGCGCAGCGCATCAACTGCCGTAGCCATGCGCGGATGGCCCTCTACATTTATCTCGTCCAGCAGCGCATAGGCCGCCGCACCCCCATCCATCAGCTTGCGCCCAACCATATCCATCGCTTGAATACCGTTGGTGCCTTCATAAATCGCCGTCACCCGGCAATCGCGGTAAAACTGGGCCGCACCGGTTTCTTCGATATAGCCCATTCCCCCATGCACTTGCATGCCGGTCGAGGCCACTTCACACCCCGCATCCGTGCCAAAGGCCTTGGCAATCGGCGTCAGAAATGCACCGCGCGCTTTCCACGCCGCTTCACCCGTCGCCTGCCCCATATCCAGCGAAATCGCGCAATCCAGACAGATCGCCCGCGCAATGCTGGTCTTGGCCTGCATTTCCAAAAGCATCCGGCGCACATCCGCATGATCTATGATCGTGCCTGCACCTTCCACCATGGAACGCCCCTGTTTGCGGTCCATGGCGAAAGCTTTGGCCGCTTGCAGCGCCCCTTCCGCGCAGCCCAAACCTTGCACGCCAACCCCAAGGCGCGCGTTGTTCATCATGGTAAACATCGCCGCCATGCCACCGTTTTCCGCACCGACCATCCAACCGGTCGCGCCAGAATATTCCATCACCGCTGTAGGCGAGCCGTGAAGACCCATTTTATGTTCCAGCGACACCGGGCGCAGTTGGTTGGCCACACCGGGCTTACCATCCGCATCTGGAATAAATTTTGGGACAATAAACAGCGAAATGCCCTTGGTCCCCGGCACCCCATCGGGCAGCCGCGCCAGCACCAAATGGCAGATATTTTCCGTCAGATCGTGATCGCCCCAGCTGATGTAAATCTTCTGACCCGAAATCGCGTAAGACCCATCCCCATTTGGTTCCGCCTTACTGCGCAGCGCCCCCACGTCCGAGCCCGCTTGGGGTTCGGTCAAATTCATCGTGCCGTTCCACTCACCCGAAATCAGCTTGCCCAAAAACCGCTCTTTGATGTCATCGCTGGCATGAGCTTCAAGAGCTTCGATTTGGCCTTGGGTCATCAAAGGGTTTAATGACAGAGACAAACAAGACGCGCTCATCATTTCATTCACACACGTGGCCAGCGTGATCGGCAGGCCCATGCCCCCGTTTTCAGGATCAGCACTGATGCCAACCCAGCCGCCGTCTGCGATGGCTTTATAGGCCTCTTTGAACCCCGGCGAACAACGCACCACACCGTTTTCAAGATGCGCAGGATGTTCATCGCCCGCGCGGTTGATCGGCGCCATGACATCCTCGGCCAATTTGCCCGCTTCATCCAAAATCGCGTTCACTGTATCAGGCGTGGCATCGCCGAACCGATCCGTCGCGGCAACCCGCTCAAAGCCTAGCACTTGGTCCAGATAAAACGTCAACTCAGGGGCGGTCGAACGATATGGCATAAGGGGCTCTCCTTGAATTCGCGCAGTGTCTCTAATACGGGGTCTTTCATACGAGACCATCCGTTAACGCTAGATAGCGCCATTATAAAGACATAGCCACACGTCAACAAATGTCCACAACTCCGCGACTTCCCCCAACGCCGAACGGCGTCACCAAAGCCGCCGCGCTGATCCGCGCAGGCGGGTTGGTCGCCTTTGCCACTGAAACGGTTTACGGGCTTGGGGCGGATGCAACAAATGGCGAAGCGGTCGCGCGGATATTTGAGGCCAAGGGGCGCCCTCAGTTCAACCCTTTGATCGTCCATGTGCCGGATATGGATGCGGCGGAACAGCTGGTCGATTTGCCCGAAAATTTGCACCCTGTGGTGAATAGCTTTTGGCCCGGCCCGCTGACGATTGTAGCCCCGCTTAGGCCGAACACAGGGATTTCCCCACTGGTCACAGCAGGTTTGCCAACGCTTGCCATTCGCGTGCCCAACCATCCGCTGGCCTTGCAGTTGTTGCGGGCAGCAGATCGCCCCGTTGCCGCACCTTCAGCCAATCAAAGCGGGCGCATCAGCCCTACCACAGCCGATCATGTGGCCCAAAGTCTGGGCGAGAACCTTGATGCCATCTTGGATGGTGGCCCTTGTGCGGTTGGGTTGGAAAGCACGATCATCAGCGGAGAAGACAGCCCCCGTTTATTGCGCCCAGGCGGCCTTGCAACCGAGTATATCGAACGGGTTTATGGCGCGCCGCTTTTGGAAGCCGAAGCCGGCAAGCTGACTGCGCCGGGTCAGTTGTTGAAACACTATGCGACTAGGACGCCCCTGCTTTTGAACCAAACCAGCCGTGGCGACATTCATATCGGGTTTGGACCCGGCCAAGGGGCGCTGAATTTATCACCTGATGGGGATTTGCGCGAAGCGGCGGCCAATTTATTCGCCTATCTGCACAAAGCCGACGACTTAGCCCTAGCGCAAAATATCCCGCAGATAACCGTCGCCCCGATCCCGCAAAACGGCTTGGGACTGGCGATCAATGATCGCTTGATGCGGGCGGCGCAAAGCTAGCTCGAAAACGAGACTTCCCAAAAAAAAGCCCCGGACAGCCCAGCACTTACGGCCGTCCGGGGAAAGTAGACAAAGGGGTACTCGTTACTACACTCTCTCGAACCGGGCGGTGACGGCGAAGCTAAAGGGCAAACCTTCGCGCACCGCCCGATCCGAAACCAAATTCAGGTACGAGGCGGCGTTTTACGCATCCTCTAGCGCGAGGGTGACAAACCGACGTTGGCCTGCGCGCTCGATCAGCAACAACACGTTCTGACGCGCCTTTTCCACAGCCGCATCAACGGCCCCGCGCAAGGCATCACCATCTGTCACGGCGATCTGATTGACCGATACGATCACATCGCCCGGTTCCAACCCGCTTTGGGCCGCCGACGCACCGGGTGTCACATCAACCACAATGATGTCTCCCCCTTCCGTGCGCACGCTTAGACCCAAAGGCGGCACATCACCGGCCACGAGTTTGGGTTCGGGCGTCGGCACTTCTACCGCCACCGCTGATGCGGTTTCCATCAAACCCGGCGTGATCGAAATTTCCATTTCGGCACCATCGCGCCAAATCGTCATCGGCGCTTTTGCCCCGACGTCCCAAGCGGCAACGCCCGTTGTTAGGTCACGCACTTCGTCAATCTTGGTCTCGCCAAATTGCAAAATAACATCACCCACACGCAGACCCGCAGCCTTGGCCGGACTTGCCGCTGTAACATCAGCAACCAGCGCCCCACCCGGCCCCTCAAGGCCAAGGCTTTCCGCCACGTTTTCACCCACGCCTTGGATTGCAACACCGATCCAACCACGCTCTACCTGACCATCATCCATCAGGTCCTCGACAATTTCGCGCGCTTGGGCGGCCGGAATTGCAAAGCCAAGCCCGATATTTCCGCCAGAGGGCGATAAAATAGCGGTATTCACGCCAATCACATCGCCGTTCACATCAAACAGCGGCCCGCCCGAGTTGCCCCGGTTAATCGCGGCATCGACTTGAATATAGGCATCATAAGGGCCGGACTGGATATCGCGGCCAAGTGACGACACGATGCCCGCTGTGACCGTGCCATCAAGACCCAAGGGGTTCCCAATCGCAATCGCCCAATCGCCAACTTCCAAACCTTCGCTATCGCCCCAATCAAGGGCGGGCAAATCACGCCCGGCGTCCACTTTCAGCACCGCCAAATCAATCTTGTCATCGCGCCCGATCAGCTCGGCTTCAAGCTCTGTGCCATCCGACAGCACCACGGTAATTTCAGCCGCATCTTCGACAACATGGTTGTTGGTGACAATAATGCCGTCACTTTCAATCACGAAACCCGATCCCATGCCTTGGGCTTGGCGCGGGCTGCCGTTACCGGGGCCATTACGGAAATCAAACTCCGGCATACCGGGCATAAAGTCGCGAAACCGCTCCATAAACTCTTGGAATTCGCGACTGTCGGGCATGTTCACGTCAGGTTGCGCTTGGGTAGAGCCTGATACCATCACCGTGACAACCGACGGGCCAACCGCATTCACAAGCGGGGCAAAACTTGGTAGCTGCACCAACTGCGCGGCGGCGGGCGTGGCCATAAAGGGTTGCGCCATAGGCACGGCCATCAGCGCGGCGGCCACGACTAGGGACTTACTGCTCAACATTTTCATCGTCAAAAACTCCTGAAGTATTCTCATTCCTCGTCATCATATGTGACAGGGCATGCTGAATTTCACCTGTCGGGCGCATTAAACTTTGTTCATGTTGGCGCGCATTTGTCGTTGCGAACTGGAAAAATCACCCCGCGCATGCCAGATTTGACCTATAAATAAGGAACGACCAGCCCATGCGCCTTTTGGTGGTAGAAGACGATAAAGACACAGCTCGCTATTTAGCCGATGGTTTGGGCGAGGCCGGGCATACGGTTGATCTTGCCCATACCGGTCCAGATGCTTTGGCCGCTGCACTCGGGGCAGAGTATGACGTGATTGTTATGGATCGCATGCTGCCCAATATGGATGGGCTATCGGTTGTGCGCACCCTACGTGCCGAAGCTCGCACCACCCCGGTGCTGATCCTCTCGGCCCTTAGCCAAGTGGATGATCGCGTGACCGGCTTGCAAGCGGGGGGCGATGACTACCTGACCAAACCTTTCGCGTTTTCCGAGTTGACTGCGCGCATTGATGCCCTGTCGCGCCGCGCCGCCCCGTCGGAGCCCGAAACCACCACGCTGTCCATCGGCGATCTGACGTTAGACATCTTGTCGCGCACTGCCACCCGCGCCGGCCAAGAGATCGAATTGCAACCGCGCGAATACAAAATTCTTGAATATATGATGCGCCGCGCCGGGCGCGTTGTGACCCGCACCATGTTGCTAGAAGGCGTCTGGGACTATAATTTTGATCCCCAAACCAACGTCATCGACGTGCATATGTCGCGCCTGCGCCAAAAGATCGACAAGGGGTTCGACACCTCGTTGCTGCACACCGTTCGCGGTGCGGGCTATATGTTGAAAGCGCCTTAGCCTCATGCGGATTTTCACCAAAGCGCTCTGGCGCACCACCGCATTGCGCATGGCCGCGATCTATTTGATCGTGTTCGGGCTTATCACAACGCTTGGGCTGGCCTCGATCTATCAAGCCACCGTGGGCGTGTTGGAGCGCCAAACCCGCGATACCATCGAGGCGGATTTGCACGGCCTTGCGGATCAGTACCAAGCGGGCGGTATCGGGCGGCTAAAGCGGGTCATCGACAACCGCATTCGCGCTGAAAGCCGTCGCGACGAGGTTTATATGCTCACCGACGACGAATTCATGTGGATCGCCGGGAATTTGCGCGATTGGCCCAAAGGTCACATGTACGAAGAATGGTTCGACTTCCCTGTGACCCGCACCGAGGTTGATCTGCGCGCCAATCGCCAAGTCATCGCCATGACGTTCGAGCTGCGCGGCGGCTATCACCTGCTTGTGGGCCGCGACGCCCAAGCCCAGCGCCAGTTTCGCACGCTTCTTATAAACGCATCCTTCTGGATTGCGCTGGTGGCGATTGTCTTGGGGCTGGCCACCGGGGTTATTTTGGCACGTCGCGTTTTGCGCCGGGTGGATGAAGCCGCCTTAGCCGGGCAAGCGGTGGCTCAGGGCAATTTGGATCAGCGCTTGCCGCTTGCCGGATCGGGGGATGAATTTGACCGCCTTGCCCGCGCCTTTAACGGCATGCTGGATCGCATTCAGAACCTGATGTCAGGCATGCGCATCGCCACCGATAGCATCAGCCACGACGTGCGCCGCCCCCTGACCCGGCTGCGCGCCAATCTGGAACGCAGCATTGGCGATGCAGCAGACGACGCCCCGTCACGCGAGGTTATGGGCGCGGCCTTAGAAGACATCGACGCCACCGTGTTGATCCTCGACAACCTGCTGAAAATCGCGCGGGCCGAGGGTGGTGTGTCAGGGGCCACATGGCGCGAGATTGATCTGAGTGCGCTAACGAGCGACGCCGCAGAGCTTTACGCGCCGCTGGCCGAAGAAAAAGGCGTGACCTTGCAAACCAATCTGACCCCCGCAACCATCGCAGGCGAGCCACAACTATTAGCACAAGCCATTGCGAACCTGATCGACAATGCCGTGAAATACGCGCCTTCGAGCAATGGTGTGGTGGTGGTCAGTTGCGGTGCGGACGATCAAGGCGCGTTCGTAGAAGTGCGCGACAACGGCCCCGGCATTCCCGCAAACGACCGCGCGCGAGCCACCGACCGCTTTGTGCGCCTGGATGACAGCGCCCGCACAACCGAAGGCTCTGGTCTGGGCCTATCGCTGGTGCGCGCGGTGGCACAAATGCATGGCGGCGCGATTGAGCTTGGCGATGCAGAGCCGGGGCTTTTGGCGCGGATGCGCATGGTGGCGGCGTCTTAGGTTAGGTCGGAATGGGGGACTTAGCGGACATTGGTTTTGTTTTACTCCAAGCCCGGAATCAAGGCGA